>CBFGNU010000046.1:0-18159 GCA_965650195.1 uncultured Mucilaginibacter sp.
CGCTGCTTATCATGATCTTTATGATAGACCGTGATTTAGAGCCTGGCCAGGTACTTAAATACGCAGGCAATATATTGGCCGGCGGTATATGGTATATGGTGTTCAGCCTGGTGTTTTTCGGGATAAGGCCATACCGTGCGGCACAACAGGCTTTAGGCGAGAATATAGCCGATATTGTGAAGTTTTTACGTTTAAAGGCTGATTTTTACCTGCACGAAACTGATATAGAAGAGAACTACCGCAAGGTAATATCGCAACAAATAAAAGTTAGCGAACACCAGGACCTTGTGCGCGAGCTGCTGTTTAAAAGCCGCGTTATGGTACGCGAGTCGACCAATGCAAGCCGTATATTGGTGCTAACCTTTGTTGACCTGGTAGATATGTTCGACCATATAATGGCCACACATTATGATTACCAGGCCATCCGCGATAAATTTGAGCATACAGGCGTACTCCCTCATATTGCAGAGTTGATACAAGAAATGGCCGACGAGTTGCAAAACGTGGGTTATATGGTATTGAGCAACAATCGGCATAAAAACCTGCGCAACTTTTTGCCCGAGCTTGACCAGCTTAAACAAAAAATTGATGCCATTGGCAATGAAAAGGAAACAAGCACGCTTGTATTAAAGAAGGTGCTGATCAACCTGCGTGATCTGAACAAGGAAATAGAAAATATCTGGAACTATTATAACTCCAGCTCATCAAAAATACTGATAGAGCAGCAAAACCGCCCGGCTGCAGAGCATTCAAAGTTTGTAACCCACCAGGATTATGATCCACGGATAATTTTGGATAACCTAACATTTCAATCAGGCGCATTTAAACATGCTTTAAGGGTATCATTAGTTTGTTTAATAGGTTTTGTTGCTGCGAAACTGCTGCCATTGGGTCACCACAGCTATTGGATATTACTTACTATTATTGTGATTATGAAGCCCGGCTTCAGCCTGTCTAAACAGCGCAATTATCAGCGTTTATTAGGCACCATAGGCGGCGGCGTTATCGGTATATTGATACTCATGTTTATACCCAACAGCAATGTGCAGTTTGCATTAATGGTTGCCCTGATGATAGGGACATATAGCTTTATGCGCTTATATTATGTAGTCAGCGTTATATGTATGACGCCCTATGTACTGATCCTTTTTAAATTTTTGGGGATAGGTGGTTTTGATATTTTAGAAGAACGGATACTGGATACTGCCATTGGCTCTGGTATAGCCATAATAGCCAGCTATCTTGCGTTCCCTACATGGGAGTTTGAACAAATAAAAAAAACACTGGCTGCTGCCATAGCCGCTAACACCTGGTACCTGGTAAAAGCGACGGAAAGCCTTACGGGAAAGCCCGTGCCATTGACAGAATATAAACTGGCCCGGAAGGACCTGTACGTAAAATCTGCCAACCTATCGGCGGCGTTTGAGCGGATGACATCTGAACCGAAGAGCAAGCAGCGTAATATTAAGGATGTGCACAAATTTGTGGTGCTTAACCATATTCTGTCATCCTATATAGCCACGGTAGCAGGGGAGGTTACTATTAAGCCCGATTACAAGGCGCGGCCCGAGGCGCTTAGATTGATAAGGAAGAGTTTGGCGCTGTTAAACGAGTCTGTTAAAAAGTTAGGGGGCACTAAGGTTGAGTTTTACGACGATAAAACCACCTTGCTTTTAGAGGAAAAACCCGGTACCGTGAACGACGCCCTGCTTAAAGAGCAACTGGAATTTATTAATAAGATAAGCGTTGATATTACTAAGGTTACCGATGCGGTGCTGAAGTAGGGGTGTTAGCTAACGAAGAAAATTAATCAATTATTTTTGCCAGGTCGCGGTAAACCAACGTTGGTTCACCATTGGTATTAATAATATCCAGCTGCAGGTCTTTCAATTCAGCACCGTGATAGCTTATGCCTTTAGTGCGCTTAATTCCTTCCAACTTATTCCAGCTATTGATCAAAACCAAGCTTTTCGCATATATGCCACTGCCGCTAATGTCTACTTTCATATAGTTTTTGTCGGCAATGGTTGTTAAACCCTCAAAGTTGAAAGTGAGGTTTACGGTACCCTTATCCAAAAATTGTCTGATCAGCTCTTTTTTGTATTGTATTGATGATGGATCAAGTGTCGCAAAAATATTATTTGTATTAATTGACTTACACGATGATGCGAGTATTGCGCAACTAATAGCGGCAACAATTATAGAACTTTTCATGATGATCAGGTTTTAATTATATGCAATATAGGGTTTTTCTATTGACCTGACTACATGCCAACTACAACAATCCATTTGCTTTAAAAAACTGTTGAATATTATCGGGCTCAGTCATTAAATACGTTTGGATCCCTAATTTTTTAGCAACTTCCAAATGCTGCGGACTATCATCAATAAAGAGTGTTTCGGCAGGGTTTAGGTTGTTTTCCTGTAATATCTGTTCAAATATTTCGACATCGGGTTTACGTTTACCCACCAGGTGCGAGTAGTAAAGCTTTTCAAACAGATCATCATTATTCTCCATCCCAAACTCCGACTTTAAATATTGGTGCACGTAATCATAATGAATGGCGTTAATATTACTCAGCAAAAAAGTGCGGTATTTGCCCTTTAATTGCGCCAATAGCTCATGGTTTCCCTTGGGAATGCCCACAAAAATAGCGTTCCAGGCATCATCAATCTGCTGGTCGGTGAGTTCTGGTTTTTTTGTCAGTTCCCTTATCCGGTCTCTGAAGGCTTCGGGTGTTATCTGCCCACGTTCCAAGGCGTTAAAAACATCGTCCTGTTGGCGGTGTCCATAAAATTCGTGCGCGTTGGTAATGCCCAGCTGTTGCCAGGCTTCGGCTACCTTGTTAAAATCTATTTGGTAGATGACGTTGCCGTAATCAAAAATTATATTTTTTATATTATTCATAACAAGTAAAGGCTACCAATAAAGCAGTATTATTTGGCGCAAAAATATAATTATTTAATTAAGTGGATGTTAGGAGGGAACCATTAAAAAAAGGAATTTTTAAATAAATACGCTTTGTAATATGAAGGTAAAGTCGTAAAATTGCAGCCTGAAATTTAACAGATTTCATTGCGCCTATAGCTCAGTTGGTTAGAGTAGAAGACTCATAATCTTTTGGTCCCTGGTTCGAGCCCAGGTGGGCGCACAAAATGCCATTTTTGACTCTGTAAAGCCCTGTAAATCAACTATTTACAGGGTTTTTATTTTTGATAATCCTTCTGGGTATATCGTTTCTGAGACCAAAATGGCTACCTGAAATTTGTTTTTACTTTTGGTCTCCGAAATGTTCTAACAGTTTGCAATACAGTTATTTAGTTCAATAATATATGTGCTTAAAAGAACTGGAAAAAGACGGGTTCATGTGCCAGGTTGGAGACCAAAATCAAGCGATCATTGGTAGTGATCAATCATTTATTCAATAAAAACTGTAAAAAGATAAAAACATCACAGTCGCAGAAGTGATCATGAATATTGTCGGCAACATTGTTTGCGGCCAGGTTACCGGTAATACCCCCAAAGAGCTATCGGAACGTTTCGGCAAGATCAACCAGCAAAAAGAAAGCGTCTCTATCACCAGCAGCGATACTTCGGTCAGCCGTTCCACACAATTAGATTATGCAATACCCGCGTCTAAAATAGCAAGTTTATCATCAGGTGAATTCGTCGGCATGGTTGCTGATGACCCGCGAACAATATCGGCCTCAAAACTTTCCATTGTGAAATCCAAAATGACCACGAAGCCATCGTTCGGGAAGAAGCAGGTTATAGGAAATACCGTCCGCGCGAAAGAAACGTCAATCCCAATAAAGTGTTGATGAATTACCAGCGCATCAAGGAAGACATCCCAAATGTGGTAGCGGCCGTCACGGGTCAACAGACTTATCCACAACCATTGCAGCACCTCTTAACGTTCACTACATTCGCCAAGACCATTATGAAAGTTATTATAGCCGAGAAACCATCCGTCGGGCGCGAGATCGCAAAAGTATTTGGGGCAACCACCAAGCATGACGGTTACCTGGAGGGCAAGGGTTATACCTTTACCTGGGCGTTCGGCCACCTCTTGCAATTGGCGGCTCCGCAGGAATATGGTTATTATGGCTGGAGTGTGCAGAACCTTCCGATGTTGCCCGGCAAGTTCAAATTGTCATTGCGTAAAAAAGACGGGAAGGACGATCTGGGTGCTAAAAAGCAACTGGACATTATCAGGAAACTATTTGATGAAGCTACCGAGATCATCGTCGCGACGGATGCCGGGCGGGAAGGCGAACTCATTTTTCGTTATATCTATTACTATCTAAAGTGTAGGAAGCCTTTTAAACGGTTGTGGATTTCATCGCAAACAGATGAAGCGATCAAAGAAGGCTTCCGGAATTTAAAACCGGGCAGTGACTACGATACCTTATTCAATTCAGCGCATTGCCGTTCGCAGTCGGACTGGCTGGTTGGTATGAACGCGACGCAAGCCTTGAGTTTGGCCTCGGGTAATAAAGGCGTGTTATCGTTGGGACGGGTACAAACCCCGACGCTGGCAATGATCTGTGCTCGTTATCTCGAAAACAAGAACTTCGTTCCGCAGCTGTATTACCAGGTCGCGATACAACCGGATAAAGATCGGCAACCTTTTCGGGCGATTTCTGAAAAGAGTTATAAAACCAGGGAAGAAGCGCAGGCGATATTGGATGTTGTAGAGGCTACCGGCAATATTTTAAACGTCGAAGCCAAACCCCGTAAAGAGCCACCACCTTTATTACATGATCTGAGTAGTTTGCAGCAGGAAGCCAATAAGCGTAAGGGCTTTACGGCTGACCAAACACTGGGCTTATTGCAGAATTTATACGAAAGCAAATTAGTCACCTATCCACGTACCGGTAGCCGTTATATAGGTGATGATGTATATGCAGAGGTGCCGGCTCTCATTGCCAAATTAACAGATCATCCAACTTTTGGCAAACAAGCAACGGCTTTGTCCGGCGCTAAACTCAGCAAGCGTAGCGTAAACGCCAAAAAAGTCACGGATCACCATGCCGTACTGACGACTGGCGTCGCGCCATACCAATTGACACCCGATCAACAAGCGGTTTACGATATGGTGGCCGGGCGAATGCTCGAAGCCTTTCACCAGGATTGTATTAAGGAGATCACAAAAATTACCGTTATGTCAGGATCGAAATTTATGGCTAGCGGGACCGTCATTCAAACACCAGGTTGGCGCGCAGTTTTCAATGATAAGGATGAGGAAAAGCAAGACGAGGAAAACACCACTTTACCCAAAGTGATACAAGGCGAAGACCTGCCGATATTGAACAAAGCGGTGCTGGAAAAGCAAACCAAGCCGAAGCCGCTTTACAATGAAGCCAGTTTATTAAAAGCGCTGGAAACCGCCGGCAAAGAGATTGAAGACGAGGAATTGCGGGAAGCTATGAAAGAAAGCGGCCTAGGCACACCGGCTACCCGCGCCGCGATCATTGAAACGCTGTTGACCAGGAAGTATATCATCCGTGAAAAGAAGAATTTAGTACCCACAGAAACCGGATTATCCGTTTACGAGATTGTCAAAAATCAACGTATTGCGCAGGCCGAACTTACCGGAAACTGGGAAAAACGATTAGAGGAGATCCGCAGCGGCGCTTCGGTCAATGACTTTCAGGAAGAGATTAAGGTCTACACCCGGACTATTACGCAGGAATTATTGCAATCCGGCAAAGCCATGAAGATTTAAGCTTATTCAGTTATCGGGCGGCTTTAACAAATACCCGAAATATATAATTAACCTGATAAGATTAATAGAAAAGTCAATGAATAATATTTGCAGGGTTCGGCATCTTTAATCTACTTTAGTGTTTCAATTCGATTAGTCTTTATCAATTAACATTAATATGGTTTTCTCCCGAACGTCCTTATCAAAACTTATAGTAAGCGTGGTGATCAGCAGCAGTTCCGCTTTTGCACAGCAAAAATCTATTTACCATAAAGGATGGGTTGATTTCAATAAAAACCTGAAAATGGATGTCTTTGAAGATCCAGCGCAGCCAATTGAAAAGCGTGTTACTGATCTGTTAAGCCAAATGACCGTTGAAGAAAAAACCTGTCAGTTAGCTTCATTATATGGTTATAAGCGGGTACTAAAAGAAGAGATGCCAAGTCCGTCCTGGAAAAACGAGATATGGAAAGATGGAATTGCCAATATAGACGAAGAATTAAATAACCTTACTTCGCGTACCGACGCGGCAGCAACCCAGTATAGTTTTCCCTATAGCAAACACGCCGATGCTATCAATACGATACAAAAGTGGTTTGTAGAGGAAACCCGTATGGGTATTCCTGTCGACTTTACCAATGAAGGCATACATGGCCTTAACCATGACAGGGCAACACCATTACCTGCCCCAATTAACATAGGCAGTACTTTCAATAAACAATTAGTACGGCAAGCAGGCCAGGTTGTAGGCAGGGAAGCTAAAGCTTTGGGTTATACCAATGTGTATGCACCTATCCTGGATCCCGCCCGGGACCAGCGCTGGGGAAGAGTAGTTGAATGTTATGGGGAAAACCCGTTCCATATTGCAGAAATGGGTAAGGAAATGACCCTGGGCATACAAGAAGAGGGCGTTGCATCTACCTTAAAACATTATGCCGTTTATAGTATTCCAAAAGGTGGCAGAGATGGTTCGGCGAGGACCGACCCGCATGTTGCTCCGCGGGAAATGCACCAGCTCTATTTATATCCTTTCAGACGTGTGATACAGGAGGCGCACCCGATGGGAGTAATGAGCAGCTATAACGATTGGGACGGGGTGCCTGTAACCGGCAGCCATTATTTTTTAACTGAACTTTTACGTCAGCAATACGGCTTTAGCGGCTACGTGGTATCAGATAGCGAAGCCGCGGAATATTTGTTTAGTAAACATCATGTAGCCGGTGATCGTAAGGAAGCTGTTCGACAGGCATTTGAGGCAGGATTAAATGTGCGTACTAACTTTAGTATGCCGCAAACCTATATTTTACCATTACGCGAGCTGCTGGCCGAAGGTAGAATATCTAAAAAAATGCTCGATTCACGAGTTGGGGAGGTATTACGGGTAAAATTCAGGTTGGGTTTATTTGATGATCCTTATGTAAAAGACCCGAAGGCGGCAGACAAGATCGTTTATAACGAACAGGCTAAAGCAATGTCTTTACAAATGAACCGGGAAAGTATGGTATTGCTTAAAAATGCCAATAATCTGCTTCCGTTGGATCTAAAAAAGACACCGCGCATATTAGTTACCGGTCCGCTCGCCGAAAATATAGAATATGCCACCAGTCGTTATGGTCCGTCTCATCAACCGGTAACCAGTGTTTTAAAAGGCATACAGGATTATGTTGGTGATAAAGGTACGGTAGTCAGCGCCAAAGGTTGTGATATAAAAGATGCTACCTGGCCCGAAAGCGAAATCATTGAAACGCCATTAACTGAAAAAGAACAGGCAGATATGCGGCGTGCCGTGGATAAAGCTAAGGATGTTGACGTAATCGTTGCCGTTGTAGGCGAAGGTGTTGACCAGGTTGGCGAAAGCCTGTCGCGCACGAGTCTGAATTTGCCGGGCAGGCAGCTTAGATTGATACAAGCGCTACAGGCTACCGGCAAACCGGTTGTAATGGTTTTAATAAACGGGCAGCCTTTAACGATAAACTGGGAGAATAAATACATACCTGCTATTTTAGAGGCCTGGTTCCCGGGCCCGCAAAGTGGAAAAGTAATTGCCGAAACTTTGTTTGGCGATAATAATCCTGGTGGTAAACTGCCTATAACATTTCCTAAAACTACAGGACAAATAGAATTGAACTTCCCGTTTAAACCATCCTCTCAGGCAAGACAAGGTGGTTCAAATGGCTGGGGGAAATCAAGCGTAGATGGTGCGTTGTATCCGTTTGGTTATGGCATGAGCTACACTACTTTTGATTACAGCAATTTAAAATTGTTGGAAAAGATTCACAAACAGGCCGACGTCGAGGTGAGCGTTGATGTAACCAATACTGGTAAATTTAAGGGTGACGATGTAGTGCAATTGTATTTGAAAGATGAGTTAAGCAGCGTTACCACTTATGAGTTTGACCTGCGTGGATTTGAACGGGTGACACTCCTGCCAGGTGAGACGAAAACGGTACATTTTACTTTACATCCTGATGATCTGGCCCTGTTGGATAAGAATATGAACTGGACGGTCGAACCGGGAAAATTTCAGGTGATGATAGGCCATTCATCAGAAGATATTAAGTTAAAAAAGGAATTTACAGTAGAAGAATAAAATGCTGTAATGCGTTTTTGTTTAACTCATTGGGCGTCGGCTCTTATATATACACGCGCGTAAATTTTTATTTTTATCTGTGTAAGGAGGTAGCTGGAGGATAAAACCAATTATGCCGGGTGGATAAGCGACAAAATGGCAATGTAGAATTCGCCGAGGATGGCGGCGCTGAAGAAAAGACATAAATCGGAGCTGAGGAGCAGCAGGTCGAACCATCTAATCTTCACAAATAGCGCTTACACTAATCCGCCTTATTGTTTTCCACCGGTGAATTTATCAATAGCCACTTTTGTGTATTCGGCAGGAATACGCCTATAAGTAGGATAGGAGCAGTCTTGATTTAGTGCCTTGTCGCAAGCGCGTAAGTGCTTTGTCTTTAATTTGACGGACACGCTCGCGGGTAAGGTTATATTTTTCACCTATTTCCTCCAGGGAATGCGGGGCGACACCGTTTAAACCAAATAATAAGATCAGCACATCCCGTTCTCTTTCTACCAATGAACCGAGTGAACGTCTGATTTCCTGGCTCAAAGAATCTGCCATTAATTCGCTGTCCGTAGTGGCCTCACTATTTTGTAAGACATCCAGTAAGGTGTTTTCTTCCCCTTGGATGAAGGGGGCGTCCATTGAGATATGGCGGCCGGCATTGGCCATTGAATCGGTGATCTTGTCGACACTGAGCTCCAGGTCCTCTGCCACCTCTTCGGGCGTGGGTGCACGTTCGAAGCGCTGTTCCAGCTTGGATGAGGAATTTCTGATCTTATTTAGTGAACCCACCTGGTTCAAGGGCAGACGTACGATCCGGGATTGTTCGGCCACGGCGGTCAGGATAGCCTGACGTATCCACCAGACAGCGTAGGATATAAATTTAAAACCCTTCGTTTCATCAAATCGTCCTGCCGCTTTAATCAAACCAACGTTGCCTTCGTTGATGAGGTCGCCCAACGTCAAACCCTGGTTCTGGTATTGTTTGGCTACAGAGACTACAAAACGAAGGTTAGCCTTAGCCAGGCGTTCCAATGCCATTTGGTCGCCTTCCCGGATTTTTTGTGTTAAGCGGACCTCTTCGTCGGCCGTGATCAGGTCGACTTTTGCGATCTCGGCCAGATATTTATCCAGGGACTGTGATTCACGGTTGGTAATGGATTGGGTAATCTTTAATTGCCTCATAAGGCGCAAAGATACCCTTTTAAGATGGGTACTGACGGTAAATATTGAAAACAGTTTCCATTTAGGATGGTCCGAGCCATATCCACTCATTTCAAGACCTGCGCTTTTAGGTAGTGGCCCGGATATCTTTTGATATATAAGCTTTCAATTCATTTCCGCTTACCTGGTGATTGGTGGGTGCGATATGGTGTGTGCTCATAAAGCTTTTAGCGGGTCAAGACGTTTGTTCGTGAGTGTCTTTCGCCGGCAAAGCCTGCATAGGAGAAGCTTTGATTTAAACAAATGATTAAATCATTTGTTTAAATCAAAATTGTTATTAACTTTGTGCCGTTAATCAAATATGAAAAAAACAGAATTAAGCGCTTCAACTGAAGAAAAATTTAAAGAAGCGGCACGCATTGTATTTACCAAAAAGGGATATGCCGCGACCAAGACGCGTGATATTGCTGAAGAAGCGGGATTGAATTTAGCGCTGCTTAACTATTATTTCAGAAGCAAGGAGAAGCTTTTTGAGATTGTGATGACAGAAAATCTGCAGCAGCTTTTTTCATCCCTGGCGCCAACTTTAAATAACGAGGAGCTGACATTGGCGGAAAAAATAAGCACCATAGCGAATAACTACATCGATATGTTGTTTGCTAATCCTGATCTTCCGTTATTCGTGCTCAGCGAGATCCGCACCCAGCCTGAGCGATTTAATAAAATTATCCAACTGGATAGTTATGTGTTGAAGTCGCATTTTATTAAACAACTCGCTGCGAGAAAACCGGACATCAATCCGGCTCAGTTTCTCATATCTTTTCTCGGCATGCTTGTTTTTCCTTTCCTTAGTAAACCGGTGTTTCAAACCAGCGGTGCTTTTAACGACAGCGCCTTTAATCAACTCATTGAGCAAAGAAAAACCTTGATCCCGTTATGGATGAACTGCATGCTGGAATAGCATTTTTTTGCCCTTAGTTTAATCAAATGATTAAATCAAAAAAATAAAATAATATGAAACGACTATTTTTAATATTACTGATCCCGGCATTTTGGCTGAGCGCCAAAAGCCAGCCCACCGGGGCCCTGACAATAGGTACCTGTTACCAGAAAGCAAAAGATAATTATCCGCTGATAAAGCGTTACGACTTGATAGATAAAGCCGCCGCTTATACTATTGATAACATTCAAAAGGGTTATCTCCCGCAATTATCGGTGAGCGCACAAGCCAGTTATCAATCAGCGGTGACAGCGATACCAATTAAACTGCCCGGCATGGATATTCCGTCATTAAGCAAAGATCAGTACAAAGCTTACGCGCAGGTTGATCAGTTGATATACGATGGTGGAACGACCAGTAAACAGAAGGAGATTCAAAAAACCGGGCAGATAGTGGCAGAACAGCAGCTTGCCGCCGACCTGTATCTTATCCGCGAGCGGGTGAACCAACTGTTTTTTGGCATTCTACTGGTTGATGAACAACTGAAGCAAAATGCGCTTTTGATTGAAGATATCAAACTTGGCCTTAACAAAATAAACGCAGCCGTAGCTAATGGTACTGCTTTAAGAAGCAATGCCGATTTGCTGAACGCCGAGGTATTAAAAGCCAGTCAGCATGCGATTGAACTTACAGCCTCACGTAAGGCGCTTACTGATATGCTTGGTTTCTTTACCGGCTTGGAACTTACAGCCGACGTGCAATTGGTTCGCCCGGCCGGACTCAGTGTAAGTAATGAGATTATGCGGCCTGAATTAAAAGTATTTGAAGCGCAGGGCGAACAATTAGCCGTACAAAACAAGTTGCTTACAGCCGGTACTTTACCTAAGATAGGCGCATTTATTCAGGGAGGTTACGGTCGTCCGGGGCTTAATATGCTGAGAAATGATTTTCAAGCCTATTATATCGGTGGCATCCGGCTCAACTGGTCACCGTCCAGTTTTTACACCTTGAAAAAACAACGGGCCCTGGTTGATATCAGCCGCCGCGAAATTGACGTAAAAAAGGAAACCTTTCTTTTTAATACCCGCTTAACCATCAAACAGCAAAACGCGGAGATCGGCAAGTTTGACCGGCTGCTGGCAACCGATGACGAGATCATCTCTCTTCGAAAAAAAGTAAAGGAAGCCGCTCTGGCCCAACTGCAAAATGGCGTGATAACCGGCAACGACTTTTTAAAACAGGTAAACGACGAAAATGAAGCGGTGCAAAGCAAACTCATGCACCAGACACAATTACTCATTGCACAATACAATCAACAAAATACAACAGGCAACATCCCTAAAACTTACTAAAATGAAAAAGTACTTAATGCTTATAATTTGCACAAGCCTGCTATCAGCTTGCAGCAAAAATAAAACAGAAAATGATGCCTCGGGAACTTTCGAGGCGGTAGAAACCATCGTATCGGCTGAAGCAGGCGGCAGTATCAAAATGTTGAACCTGGAAGAGGGAGCGACACTACAAGCGGGCCAAGTGGTTGGCCTGATAGATAGTGTACAACTGTTCCTGAAAAAGAAGCAGTTGCTGGCCCAGAAAAAATCCGTTTTAAGCGCCAGGCCGGATGCTGATGCCCAAACAGCCGCCTTGCAGGAACAATTAAAGCAAGCCCAACGTGAGCAACAACGGTTGGCCAATTTGGTAAAGGCTGATGCCGCTACCCCAAAGCAACTGGACGACGCCACCTCTCAGGTAAGTGTGATCAAAAAACAGATCGCTGCCCTGCGGTCGTCATTAAATATTACTACAGCTAACTTAAACGACCAAACCGTGCCGCTGGATGTACAGATCAGCCAGGTGAATGATCAGTTGGCGAAATCGCGTATCATTAACCCCGTGGCGGGCACCGTATTAACTAAGTACGCGGAAGTTGGCGAGGTAACACAGCCGGGAAAGCCTGTTTATAAAATTGCAGCATTGAATATCATTAACGTAAGGGCTTATATAACAGGCGGGCAACTTCCACATGTAAAGGTTGGGCAGCCGGTTAAGGTTCTGGTGGATGACACCGGCGACACGTTCAAGACCTATCAGGGAACTATAGAATGGATCAGTGCCAAAGATGATTTTACCCCCAAAACCATAAAGACAAAAGATGAACGTGCAAATTTGGTATACGCGGTTAAGATCAAAGTTCAAAACGATGGCTATCTTAAAATAGGTATGTATGCCGAAGTCAAACTAAAGCCATGAAAGCGATAACTGTAAACAAACTTAGCAAGCGGTACGGTAGTAAAACTGCTGTTAACGAGGTGTCCTTTAGCGTAAATAAAGGCGAGATATTTGGTTTGATAGGTCCAGATGGCGCAGGTAAAACCTCCATTTTCAGGATGCTTACCACCTTGCTGCTGCCCGACGGCGGTACGGCCACGGTCGACGGATTTGATATTGTGCGCGATTATTCAGCAATAAGGGCGGCGGTAGGTTATATGCCCGGAAAATTTTCGCTGTATCCTGATCTCAGCGTGGAAGAAAATCTCAATTTTTTCGCGACGATCTTTAACACTACAGTTGCTGATAATTATGAACTGATCAAAGATATTTACGAGCAGCTGGAACCGTTTAAAGATCGCCGGGCTGGAAAGCTGTCGGGGGGTATGAAACAAAAGCTGGCGCTTTGCTGCGCGCTGATCCACCGGCCGACGGTACTTTTCCTGGATGAACCTACCACGGGTGTCGATCCGGTTTCGAGGAAAGAATTCTGGGCCATGCTTAAACAGCTTAAAGCGCAAAATATTACCATTTTAGTTTCCACGCCCTATATGGACGAAGCTGACCTGTGTGACCGCATCGCGCTGATGCAGGATAGCAAATTACTTTCGGTCGATACGCCTGTTAATATTACCCGCGCTTACCCCGTTCCTTTATTTGCTGCCAAAGCCGACCAAATGTACCGTCTATTAAAAGCGCTCAGGCAATCACCCGCTGTAGCTGCCTCGTACGCCTTTGGCGAATACGCGCACTTTACCCTGAACGGGCCTGAACGGGACCTGAAAGCTTTACAGCCAGAACTGGAAGGTCAGGGACTTACCGCCATTGAACTGTTACCCGCCGAGGTAACTATCGAAGATAGTTTTATTCACCTTTTATCAGCATGATCATGGCAGAGCCGGTAATTGCAACAGACAAATTAACCAAGCGCTTTGGCGATTTTACAGCTACCGACGAAATTACGTTTGAGGTGAATAAAGGCGAGATATTCGGTTTTTTGGGCGCCAACGGCGCGGGTAAAACCACCGCCATGCGTATGCTTTGCGGACTGTCCATTCCATCATCGGGCAGTGCTACTATTGCCGGGTTAGATGTTTACAAGGAAACCGAGCAGATCAAAAAGAACATTGGCTATATGAGTCAAAAGTTTTCGTTATACGAGGACCTGACGGTAGCGGAAAATATCCGGTTTTTTGGCGGCATTTATGGCTTAAGCAATAATCAGTTAAAGACAAGGTCAACAGAATTGATTAACAATTTAGGTTTGCAAAAGGAAGCTGGCACATTGGTTGGCGCCTTGCCTTTGGGCTGGAAACAAAAATTATCTTTTTCGGTAGCTGTATTGCACGAACCTAAGATCGTTTTCCTGGATGAACCAACGGGCGGGGTAGACCCCGTAACCCGCAGGCAGTTTTGGGATATGATATACGAAGCAGCCGACCGTGGCATTACCATTTTTGTGACCACCCATTATATGGACGAGGCCGAATATTGCAACCGCATTTCTATTATGGTTGACGGTAAGATCAAAGCATTGGATACCCCGGCGGCCCTGAAGAAAAGTTTTGGCGTGGCATCCATGGATGAAGTTTTTTACGCGCTGGCCAGGACGGCGCAAAGAAGTGAATAATATGAAACAGCTAAATGTATTTATAAAAAAGGAGTTCGCGCACGTATTGCGAGACCGTAAAACACTGCTCATTCTGTTTGGGATGCCCATTGTGCAGATCCTGATCTTTGGGTTTGCTTTAACCAACGAGGTGAAGAATGCCCGTATCGTGATCATGGATCAGGCCGGGGATGCCGCGTCGAAGCGCATCATCAGTAAGATCAGCAACAGCCGGTATTTTGATGTGGCGGCAACCGTAATTAACACTAAGCAAGTAGAATCTGCCTTTAAGAGCGGCGAGGCAGGGCTGGCTGTTATTTTTCCGCAGGGTTTTAATGCGGACCTGCTTCATCAAAATAAAGCGACCATGCAGATCATTGCGGACGCGTCAGATCCGAATACGGCAACCACCCTTACTAATTATTTAACGGCTATTATACAGGACTATCAAACCGAAACAGAAAGTAGCGGGCAGCTGCCTTACCGGATTGTTCCGCAAGTAAGATATCTGTACAATCCCCAGTTAAAAGGCGCACCCAATTTTGTACCGGGTGTAATGGCGCTGGTGCTGATGCTGGTGTGCGTAATGATGACCGCTGTATCCATCGTAAAAGAAAAGGAAACGGGTACTATGGAAATTTTGCTGGTATCGCCGTTTAGTCCTTTTCTGGTAATTGTTGCCAAGGCTGTGCCTTATCTACTGCTTTCTATCGTTAACGTCGCCAGCATATTGCTGTTAAGCGTTTTTGTACTGGGCTTGCCGGTAAATGGCAGCGTGTTGCTGTTGTTTGCCGAAAGCATCTTATTTATCATAACCTGTTTAACGCTTGGCATATTTATTTCGGTCAAAACCAATTCGCAACAGGTGGCTATGCTTATTTCGCTGATGGGCATGATGCTGCCGACCATCATTTTCAGCGGGTTCATGTTTCCGATTGAAAATATGCCTTTACCCCTGCAGTGGGTAAGTAATATCATCCCTTCCCGGTGGTATTATGTTATTGTGAAGGCCATCATGATCAAAGGCCTCGGCTTTAGCGCCATTTGGAAGGAAACTCTTATTCTCGCCGGCATTACGCTGGTATTGCTTGTCATCAGCTTAAAAAGCTTTAAAATCCGTTTATCATGAGGACTATTTATTTCCTGTTGCAGAAAGAATTCAAGCAGATATTCAGAAACAGATCCATCTTACTGTTGGTGACGGTTATGCCGGTGATACAGTTGATCCTGCTGCCTTTGGCAGCCAACTACGAAGTGAAAAATGTCAACATCGTGATCATTGATAACGATCATTCATCCTACTCACAAAAATTGATCTCCGGGATCACCGCGTCCGGTTATTTCAGATTGAGCGCTTACGGGTTTAGTTATAAAAAAGCACTGAATCAGTTAGCGACCGACAAAGCCGACCTGCTGCTGGAAATTCCGCATGGCTTTGAGCGGGAACTGGTGAGGGAAAATCATCAGCAATTGTTTATAGCTGTCAATGCCATTAATGGTACCAAAGCTAATCTTGGGGCCGCTTATTTGAACCAGGTAATCAGGGCTGAAAATGATGAAATACGCCTGCAGTTGATGCCTTATGATCGCCTGCCTCAGCACCCGGTGATCGAGGTGCGTTCGTCCAACTGGTATAATCCCTATTTAAATTACCGTGCGTATATGGTGCCGGGTATTCTGGCCATTCTGGTGACCATGATAGGCGGATTTTTAACAGCCCTTAATATCGTTAAAGAAAAGGAGGTAGGCACCATTGAGCAGATCAACGTTACGCCCATAAAAAAACATCATTTTATTTTAGGCAAACTGATACCTTTTAGGATACTGGGGAACCTGGTTTTTACCCTGGGCCTGGTTGTCAGCATCGTAGGGTATGGCCTGGCACCGGTTGGCAGTATATTCCTATTATACGGCTTTGTCGCCGCCTACCTGTTGGCTGTACTAGGTTTTGGCCTGCTCATTTCTACTTTTTGCGATACCCAGCAGCAGGCTATGTTTGTGATGTTTTTCTTTATCATGATCTTTGTGTTGATGGGCGGGCTCTTTACCAGCACAGACAGTATGCCCGATTGGGCAAAAACAGTGGCACGGTTTAACCCGGTAAGTTATTTAGTAGAGGTAATGCGTATGGTAATATTGAAAGGTAGCGGATTAACAGATGTGGCAAAACATCTCTTTGCCGTTCTGATGTTCGGTGTGGTATTGAATGGCTGGGCTATTATTAATTATAAGAAAACCAGTTAGTGGTATTGCGGGAGGATAAGAAAGTGCTGGCTGGCCAACTGATACCGACCGGGCGCGGCCAGCTGGGCAGTTTTTCTCAAGCCAATCTCTCCAAACTGCGTTAGGATCTGCTGTCCATCTTAGTTTCAAACCCTGTATAGGTTAGTTGAAATGGGCACACTCTTAGTAATAAACTAAGGGGTGTTTTATTTTTACCCCATTTTATGCCTGCCTAAATCTGTTTACATAAAGCTTTTAGTCTGTTAATTATTTGATATCTTGGGTCCGCAATGTTATCAGTTTGCACTGATAAATAGATTGTTGCAGTTTTGCTTAAAAACATTGGAGAGGATTTACTTTTTTATAAAACATATTTAATAAGGTTTTCGTAAACCCGTATATTACCCATTCCTAACAAACTATAGATTGCGCCAAAATAAAAGCAGCGGCCAATTCATATGGCCAATTATAACCGATAAAATGTGTAAACAACCTAAAAACAGGTATAACCTGGGGCTGATAATACTTTTAATGATGTTTTTTTGTTGTACGCATTTATATGCACAACAAAATTTATCCGGAAAGCAAAATGTAAAGTTCACCCATATCACCACCAGCGACGGTCTATCGCAAAGTACAGTTACATGTATTTTAAAAGACAGGTACGGTTTTATGTGGTTCGGTACAGAGGATGGGCTAAATAAATATGATGGCTACCGTTTTACTATTTATCGCAATAAATTAAGTGATAAGAAGAGTATTGCCGGCAATAGTATAACAGTGCTTTATGAAGATAGGGCAGGCAATATATGGATCGGTACAAAAGAGGGTTTAAGCAAGTATAATCGCATTGATAATACTTTTATAAACTATTACGCCAGCCTTACCGATCCAAATACATTAACAAATGCCAGTATCAACACAATATGCGAAGGCGAAAATGGCAATATGTGGATAGGCACATTTATAAATCTTAACTTATTAAATCCTAAGACAAATAAAATTACCCATTACTTAGCAGACAACAAACCGGGAAGCTTAAGTAATACGCGGGTAACCAGCATAATAAAAGACAGCCGGCACCGCCTATGGGTTGGTACAGACAACGGGTTGAACCTTTTCAATGCTAAAAGCGGGAAGTTCACCACTTATCTTCATAGCGATCTTGATAACAATAGCATAAGCAGCGGTAACGTAAAAGTTATGGCCGATGCTGGCAATGGGAAGTTGATTATTGGAACCAATGATGCCGGTTTGGATATATTTAATATACAAACCGGCATTTTTAGCCATCACCTGGCAAAAAAAGGTGACACTTCAAGTATTAGTCACAACACTGTTCATGCTCTTGCTAAAACAAGTGGCGGTAATTTTTGGGTTGGTACCGAAGAAGGTCTTGATTTTTATAACGCCGGTGATGATAAATTCACCACTTATAAAAATTCTTCGGCCGATAATACAAGTTTAAACGGTTCATCAGTAAGAGCGGTATTGGTGGATGATCTGGGTACATTATGGGCGGCTGCAAGTTCTGCCGGAATAAGTAAATACGACAAAAGCCTACCTTTATTTAAAGTGTATCGCTATTTATATGGTGATACAAGAGGGCTGTCCGGCAGAGAAGTAACTTCTTTTGCTGACGCAGATAACGGCAATATCTGGGTAGGTACCG
>CBFGNU010000047.1:0-18100 GCA_965650195.1 uncultured Mucilaginibacter sp.
AGCGCCTGCAGTAAAAGTGCATAGGCTTTATTGTTTTTTGTATCGGGTTCAGTGTAGTAGGATGTTTCGTAAAACATGGGGTTAACATCGGCAATGTCAACAAAGCTTTCAATGGTTATTATACGACTTTTTTCGGGGGCAGCGTCTTCAAAATCGCTGTCGTCCATTATCACATAATCATCATTAAGTTTATAGCCTTTAACAATTTTATCGTATGGCACTTCCTTGTGCGTTTGCTCATTCACCCGCTGAAAACGAATGCGCGAATGATCTCGGCCATCGAGCATATCGAAGTCAAGATTGTTCGTTTGAACGGCAGAATACAACTTTATAGGGATGTTTACCAACCCAAACCCTATTGAACCTTTCCAGATAGATCTCATAGCTAAAATTTTAAGTCTACCCGACCGCATTTTTTTAAAACACTACAGCCGAAGCGTATCATTAATAACTATTTAGCCTGCAAACGGTTTGCCATAATTGATAAACCAAAAGGGCTTGCCGTAAATATTGCGCTTAAAATGTATTTTTGGGGCTGATGGCTACTGGCACCAAACTTTATTTTGCTTCTGATTTCCATTTGGGGGCGGGCGATTACGATTACGGTCGTGAGCGTGAAGCCCGGTTAGTGCGTTGGCTTGATATGATAAAAATTGATGCTGCCGAACTTTTTTTAATGGGTGATGTGTTTGATTTTTGGTTTGAATATAGCACAGTTGTACCAAAAGGCTACATTCGTTTTATAGGCAAACTGGCCGAACTGGCCGATGCAGGGATAAAAATATATCTGTTTAAAGGCAATCACGATATGTGGATGTTTGGCTATTTTGAAAAAGAGCTGGGCGCCACCATCATCACTAATGAAATGGTGATGGAACGCGGCGGAAAAAAATTCTTTCTACATCACGGTGATGGCCTTGGGCCGGGCGATAATGGCTATAAGATCCTGAAAAAAATATTTCGCAGCAGGTTTTGCCAATGGCTGTTTGAGCGTTTACATCCTAATTTGGGTGTGGGCATTGCCAATTACTGGTCGGGTAAAAGCCGCTTGTCAAACCTGGGGGATGAGCCGTACAAAAAAGAAGAGCAGGGATGGCTTTTAGATTATAGCAATGAGGTTATAAAAACCACTCATTACGATTACTTGATATTCGGCCATCTCCACTTCCCGACGGAGGTGCAATTAAATGACAACAGCCGCTACGTTAACCTGGGTGAGTGGCTAAATTATAACTCGTACGCGGTGTTTGACGGCACAGCGTTAAAACTGGAACGATTTGAGCAAAAAGTTGAAAGCTAAGTTGTCATTACAGTTTAAAAATACGGCCTAACCTTTCCCCCACTACCTTTAACCTTTTACCTTGAAATAAAAAACCGTATTTTTGTGCGCTTTTTAGGGCTGCGGTTATTGCAGCTTGAGTAATAATAAAATTATGTTAGATAAGTTAGAGGCGATTTTTCAACGCTGGAAAGATGTAGAAGCTGAACTGAGCAGCCCGGATGCAATGGCTGATATGAAGCGTTTTGCCCAATTAAATAAAGAATATAAAGATCTGGCTAAGATTGTTGCCGAGTATAATATTTACCGCAACATAATGAGCAATATAGATACTAATAAGGAAATCCTGGCTACAGAAAAGGACGATGAATTTCGTGAGATGGCTAAGAGCGAATTGGACGAACTGCTTACCCAACAGGACGAGATGGAAGAGAAGATCCGCCTTATGCTGATACCTAAAGATCCTGAAGATAGCAAAAATGCTATTGTTGAGATACGCGGCGGAACTGGTGGTGACGAAGCTTCACTTTTTGCAGGCGACCTTTACCGCATGTATATGCGCTTTTGTGAAAAACGCGGCTGGAAAACTGAATTGGTAGATTTTACCGAAGGCACAGCAGGCGGCTACAAAGAAATTGTATTCAACGTTATTGCAGAGGACGCTTACGGTACGTTGAAATACGAATCGGGCGTTCACCGCGTACAACGCGTACCGGATACTGAAACACAGGGACGGGTACATACATCAGCAGCGTCAGTTGTGGTGTTACCTGAAGTGGACGAGTTTGATATAGTATTGAACCCGGCCGATATACGTAAGGATCTGTTCTGCTCATCAGGACCGGGCGGACAATCTGTAAATACCACCTATTCTGCCGTACGTTTAACCCACTTACCTACCGGTTTGGTGGCACAGTGCCAGGATCAAAAATCGCAGTTAAAAAACTTTGATAAAGCTTTACAGGTGTTACGCTCCCGCGTGTACGAACTGGAGCTACAAAAGCATCTGGAAGAAGCATCTAAAAAACGCAAAACAATGGTTGCCACCGGCGATAGATCGGCAAAGGTGCGTACCTACAATTTCCCGCAGGGTCGGTTAACCGAGCACCGGATAGGCCTTACCATTTACAACCTTGCAGGTGTAATGAACGGTGATATACTGGATATTATGGAAGCGCTGCAATTTGCTGAAAATGCTGAAAAACTGAAAGAGGGTACGGTAGCCTAATTTGGTTTGATTGGTTGATTAGCTATATTAGTAGCCATGAACCTTAATGCAACGGAATACCGAAATGCGTCTGAACGTTTTCCTGAATTACAAAAAAAAATCCTAATAAGATCCGCGGTTTTTGTGCCTCTTGTGCTGATTTTTTCTGTCGCTATATTTTTATTTTCAGGCGACCAGGATTTTGCTGGGAGTCTGGAAATCCCTATAGTATATCTTCTTTTTATATTCGCTGTTCTTGCGTTTTCAATATTTCGCAATTTAAAACTGCAAAGAGATATTTATCAAAGTTACAAGTTTACTATTGACACCGACTGCCTGCTGCGTGAGCAAAGCAATCTGGCGCCCGTAAAAATAGATCATAACGATATTGCTGAGATAATTGAAGATAACTCCGGCTCTCTTATAATAAAAGGTGCGCAGGCACAGCAAATTATAGTAATCTCCCCTTTTATAGAAAACCCGGATCAGTTAAAAAGCAGCCTGCGTTCCGTGCACCCTATCTCTGAGCTTAAAGCTCAAAATATCATTCAGAAATATCCTATGATAATGCCACTTCTGATGGTTGTTTCAATGCTGACAGCATATTTTTGCCCGAACAAAATTATAGCCGCAATTGGCGGAATAATAAGTTTGTTAATGATGATGTGGAGTTTTTACAAAATTCGAACTGCACCGGTAATGGATAATAAAACTAAACGCTTATCATGGTGGCTGGTAATAATTTTTATTTCCATGATTGCAACGGTCTATTTCAAATTGTTTCCTCTTAATTAAAGCCAGCTTCGCACATTTTCATATCTTCACATTTCCGCTTCTTTTCATGTTAATTTCATAATACGCCACTACTTTAGCTATTAAATTCATTATACCTGTGTTCTGCATGGTTTGTTTTATAAGAACGCCGGTTATCTGATAACAAAATTAATAGCGTTGTTATGCTGGCCCTAAATAAAATATCAGTAAGTAATTTATCTGTTTTCAGGCATGATACCCGTTTAATGGGTACCAATTTTGAGATAAGTGTGGTAGGCGATAATCATGCCTGGGCCAATGAGCGTATAAACAGCGCCATAGCCGAGATAAGCCGCATAGAAAAACTATTAAGCGCTTTTGGCGACGACAGCGAGATAAACGCCATTAACCGTAACGCGGGTATTGAACCTGTTAAAGTGAGTGGCGAGATTTTCAGATTGATAGATCGCTCTCTTAAAATTTCTGAGCTTACCTACGGAGCTTTTGACATTACCTATTATTCTGCCGATAAAATTTTTATTGACAGCAATAGCAATGCCCCTGTAAATACCATCCCTTACTCTGTTATAAAAACAAACTACAAGGGTGTTGTTATTGATGCGCAAAACTGCACGGTGTTTTTAAAGGAAAAAGGTATGCGCGTAAGTCTTGCTGCTGTAACCAAAGGTTACGCTGCAGATAGAGCTAAATATTTAATGCAATTAGAGGGCGTAAGCAGCGGTGTTATTAATGCCGGTGGTGATATTTTAACCTGGGGAGCCCAACCCGACTTTGAGCCATGGACCCTTGCGACGGCTTGCCCTGTATACAATGATAGCCCGCTTGCCGGAATTGATATCAGCAATATGGCTTTGGCTACTTCTGTAAACAAGGAAAAACCGGCTAACAAATCGGGCTTAAGAAGTGGATTTGTGGTAAGCGCTATCGAAAACATAAATGTATTAAGTCCTTCGGCAGAATTTGCCGGCGCACTGACTTCTCCATTAATGGCCATGGGTATAAATGCCGGCTTATATCTTGTAAATTGTCTTAACCAGATCGGCTGCGTTATAACAGACGATCAGCACCGTGTCTATACTTCTAAAGGCGTTAAAACAGCCTGAAGCTTTTAGCTTTGCTTTATTAAACTATAAGGGTAAATTAGCTTCTAATTGCAGCCGCCCCTATCCGGCATCCTGATTAAATACCTAATTTGAAAAAATTTTTAGAAATTTCTGTCGTTTGATGATGAGGTGGTTTGTGTATATTGTAATGTTTTTGCTAATTGCGCCAACTCCGTCATCAGCCAAATTGCTCAACAGTGCGGTTAAGGTGCCTTCTGCAAATAAGCGTTACTACATTTCCTACACTTTGCCGCTGGCAGATACTATAATAAAAAAGCATCCCCCTGATGATGAAGAAAAGAATAAAATAAAGGAGATATCAAAGGCGAAGCGCCAGTCAAAACCCGCGAAAATTGATGACGCGAATAACCAACCTAAGCCTCAGCGCGAACGCCGGCCCGAAGGTATGGAACGGCCGCCCGAAATACCCAGAAGAAATGGCAATTAACCTTAACCCAATTTGTAAGCTGTAAATGAAGTTCCTCCGAATATTGTTTTTTCTTACCACAGTTCTAACTGCCAATGCATCGGCAGCAAGGTTGCTTTTACCAAAAACCAATCTTACGTTATATGCTGACACGGATACCATTATTCGTAAAAGATCTATTTCGGTGGGATTTAACTTTGGTAGCGATGCCATGTTTTTTGGGCGTACCGGACCAATCAGGTATCCATTTTATTCTGCTGATGTTGTTTATAACACCAAACAGGGGTTTTTTGCTTATGGTTCTTTGCTACGGTTAATCGGCTACCGCACATCTATTGATGAAGTAGATATTGGTGGCGGATACCTTTATCGTCCGTCAAAAAAATTCTCAGGCTCCATTAGTTATACCCGTTTTATCTTTAACAAGGAGCAACGCATAATTGAATCGGCCACGAATAACGATATCAATTTTAAAAATGCATACGACTGGGGCCCATTTAAATCAACGGTGATATTAGATTACCTGTTTGGCCGCTCAAATGACTTTTTTGTTACTATTAACCAATCAAAATATTTTGAACCTGATTGGAAGCTTTTTAGCAATAACGATTACATCACATTTAACCCTTCTGTAAGTATAATATTAGGTACGCAAAACTTTGTTCAAACCTATGCGCTTGATCATCAAACACGTTTTGTATCAGCCAATATTTATAAGAACGATTACTCACCTTATCAATATAATAACGGGCGCTTTAATGCCTTAAATTATAGCTTTAAGTTACCCATAGCCTACAACCGGCCCCATTATACTTTTGAGTTTGCCTATAAATATTCAATACCTGTTAACGTTGAGGGCAATTTAATGAACAGGCGTGAATCGTTTTACAACCTTACTTTTTATTACCTTTTTTATTAATACGCAATGAATGTTTTGATCATAGAGGATGAGGTTGCCCTGGCGCGCGAACTTGAAATATTCCTGGTCAACAACAATTATATTTGTGAGGTATGCCATACAGGCAAGCATGGCTCAGAAAAAGTAGCCACCAATTTATACGATTTTATTTTGATAGACCTGGGCCTGCCGGACTACGATGGCATGGACCTGCTTAAAGAGGCTAAGCAAAATAACCCGGATGCTATCTGCATTATTTTAACCGCCCGGGCCGAAGTTTATGACCGCGTACGTGGCCTTGACCAGGGTGCTGATGATTATCTGCCTAAACCATTCTCGCTTTTGGAACTGCAAAGCCGTATGCAGGCTATACTCCGCCGCAAATTCGGGCTTAAGCAAAGCGTGGTTGAGTTAGGCGATTTTGCTATAAATTTAACCGACCGTATTATTACCCATAAAAGCAGCGTTGTTAATACTATCACCAAAAAGGAGTTTGATTTGATAGCTTATTTAATTTTGCATAAAAACCGCACACTTACGCGCACACAACTGAGTGAGCATATCTGGGGAAGCATAATTAATGATGATTATGACTCTAATTATATAGACGCGCACATAAAAAATATCCGAAAAAAATTAAACGCCTACTCACCGCCCGACTGGCTGGAAACCGTTAGAGGGTTGGGATATAAGATTACCCTGAATAGCTGATACCTTGAAACTGAACGCCAAACTTACGCTGTTTAATGCCATATCAAAAGTGGTTATTGCGGTGTTGTTTGTACTGTTGGTGCCTTTTCTGATCACCACCGTCAGTAAAAATTATGTGGATAGTAAGCTCATTAAACAAAAAACCAAGTTTCTTCAAATTGTAGGGCAACAAGGTATTGCCGAATACATACCGGCGGGCGAAACTTATGGCAGTTACTATCTGCCCTTAAAAGATGAATATCTTACCATTGAAAGGGATAGTTTAATCACCAGGCCCATTGATACCATAAAGAATGAGAAACGCCTGGTTGGGCGCGATACAATTGAATACCGCATATTAAGCCACACGTTTAAAGTAAATAACGAGAATTATCTGCTCGAAATAGGCAAAAGCACAGCCACGCTTAACGATACCAGCGCACCGCTGCAAAGCATTGCCTTTGTTGTTTTAATAAGCATGATATTGCTTACCATTTTAGCCGATCAGTTGTATACCAACTACCTGCTGCGTCCGCTTGATCTGATCATAAAAAACAAATTGCTCAATCAAAAATTCCCGAATTTCGCATCCTACAAAGAAACCAAGACCAGTACTACCGACTTTCAGCACCTCGATATCAGCATCCATAAAATGATAGAGGCTATTGAGGCGGCCTTTCAAAAGGAACGCGAGTTTATCTCCAACGCCTCGCATGAACTGATGACACCGATATCTATCCTGCAATCAAAAATTGAGAACATGTTTGAGCGGGAAGATATTGCCGAGGATCTTAAGCTGCGTTTGCTTGAGATGCAAAAAATGCTGAACCGGCTTAAAAGTATAACCAAAACCCTGCTGCTGATATCGCAAATTGAGAATGAACAGTTTTTAAAAGAAGATAAAGTTTCCATTAAAGAACTTTTGCAGGAGGTTTACGACGAGATATCCATCCGCCTTACAGAAAAAGATATCATCTGCACTATAGTAGTGCCTGAAGACAAACAATTGGTTAATGTAAATAGCTTTTTGATATTTAATTTGTTTTTCAACCTGATAAACAATGCCATAAAATATAATCAACCCAACGGTGAGATCACAGTGATTGGAACAACCGAAAACGGCAAATTGGTGGTTAGTATAATTGATACCGGCATTGGCATAAGCCCCGACGCTATGCCTTTTATATTTAACCGTTTTAAAAAATTCAGAACATCACTACAACAGGACAGCTTTGGGTTGGGCCTGCCAATAGTAAAATCAATAGCTCACTTTCACGGTATTGAAATACGGGTTGAATCTGAACTAAACGAGGGCAGTGCTTTTAAATTGATCTTCCCGACAGACTTGCTTGAAAATTAAAATTCACTCTTGCGGATTTAAACCATTTCAAGCTAAATTAGTCTAACGCAATACATAACAATTTTCAGAAAATGGGTAAGGTATTTAAATATAGTGCCGGTTTGTTGTTAACCGGAGCTATGTGTACAATGGTTTTAACCGCCGATGCGCAACGGCGCGGTACTGCAGGAGCTGTTAGTCCTGGCGGGATGCGGGGCGGCGTGGATATAGCACGTGGCGGTGGTGGCTTTGGCTATAGGCCGAGTTTAGGTTTAGGATGGGGTCTGGGATATAGCCGGGGTTTTTACGGTCCGGGATTTGGCATGTGGGGATATCCCAATGTAGGTTTCCGTTTGGGTGCAATGCCTGTTGGATTTTATCCTTTTTACTTTGGCACCAGTTTATATTATTATTCAGGTGGCGCATTTTACCGCCCCGATGATACGGGCGGTTATACAGTAACTGATCCGCCGGTGGGGGCAGCTATACCTAATCTGCCTAAAAACGCTCATTCAATAGTTATTAACGGCGAACAATATTATGAATACCGTGGGGTATATTATACCACACAGGTTAATGATAAAGGCGAAAGGATTTATGTGGTTGCCGGAAAAGACGGCGTTTTAAATACCAACAATGACAACAACGCCGCTCTCCAGCCAAAAGTTGGCGATACCATTGATAAACTACCTGACGGCAGCCGAAAGATCACCCTTAACGGCGTTAACTACTTTGCCGCTCCTGATGGCGTTTATTATGAGGGTCTTGTAAAAGACGGGAATACGACTTACCGTGTAGCAAGTGTTCCATCGGCTGATGATGATAGATAAGATTGAATTTTGTATAATAAAAAAAGCCGCCCTGGTTGGGGCGGCTTTTTTATTGCTAACTAAGTATTAATGTTTGTTGCCGTGACCTTTACCTTTACCAGGACCACCTCCATTACCTTTACCGGGGCCGTTTTCATTGCCATGGCCGTTACCGCCTTTATATTTCACATCAGAACTGTTACGAATTATAACCTGGTCTTTACGGCCTTTGTAACCCACATATTTGGTGCGATAAACATCGGCGCGTTTCCATGGCCGAGGTTCATTAATAACTACCTTGTAACCATTGTAAACATTATAATTGGCGTATCGCGCCGGTAATGCCCTTGAGCGTATCCATACATTGTTATTTAAATAAACGTATTGATGGGCCGGAACGTCGTAATAAACATCAATATCCGGTAAGTAATAATTTTCAACGTAGTCATATCCAACCGGGCCCCAGGCTGGTTGGCTGCCGATGTTTACATTCAAACTTATCTGCGCATTGGCCGATGTGTAAAGTAAACTGCTTAAAATAGTAGCGGCAATTAAAGTTATCTTTTTCATGTTGTTTTGTTTAATATGGATGTAAGACAACTTAATTGCGAAAAAGTTTACTTTAAAAAAAAAGCGGCCCGAAAAAGGCCGCTTTTGTAAAAGAGACTAATTGACTAATTAGTTTTTTTCTTTATCGTCGGCCTTTTTATCTGCCATGGCCAAAACCGGTTTGCCAATAATTTTATAAGCTCCATCGCCACGTAAAACCGCAGCGGTCTGATTTTTATCCTGCAAAGTTTTTACAGCCTGCGCCATCTCGTTATCATACTTTTGGCTGGCCTCAAAACGTCCCTTTTCATAATAGTAGCGGGATACGATCTCATTCTCCAGCGCCTGCTTTATTTCAGTTTTATGAATTTGCAGGTCATTCTTCTTGCTATTCATCAACTTGGTTTTTAAAATATCGTATTCGGTCTGGATCTGATCAAACTGCTTTTCTTTTGTAGCATCAGCTTTTAAAATATCCAGCGTTTTTTCTGATACCGTATTATAGCTATAATTTTTACCCGCCAAATATTTTACAAAGTCGTTATAGTCCGCATCACTCAAAGTAAAAGTCTTGGCATCAACAATTTTAGGATGTGAATCGCGGTATTTGGTGGCGTAATCAAACAATAATAATTTACCTATAAGAGTTTGTGTAACGCTTGCATAACGTTCCTGCTTAACAGCAATATCCGGAAAAATCCCGCTGCCATCAAATACAGAACGGCCTGCTTTGGTTTTAAACTCATGCAAAGTCGAGTCGGCAAATTTCAAAACGCTGCCATCATCTTTACGATGCGCGTAATCCAGTTCCTGTATACAACGGCCCGACGGAACATAGTATTTAGCGATGGTAATTTTCACCAGGCTATTATAAGGCAGCGGGAATGTTTGCTGCACCAAACCCTTGCCATAGCTACGCTGACCAATAACAACGCCACGGTCAAGGTCCTGAATAGCGCCTGCAACAATTTCTGATGCGGAAGCCGACCTGTTATTGATAAGTACCACCAAAGGCAGATCGGGAGCTACAGCGGGTGCCATAGTTTTGTATATATAACTTTTCTCGCGCACTTTGCCTTTTTGCGATACTACTTCAACTCCTTGCGGTATAAATAAGTTAACAATTTTTACGGCTTCCTGCAAAATACCACCACCGTTAGCACGCAGATCAAGTATAATACCGGCGGGATTGTTCTTTTTTATAGCAACCAAGGCGCTGGTAACTTCGTCTGCTGAGTTTTCAAGAAAGCGGTCTAGTTTTATATAGCCCATATTGCCATCAACCATACCGGAATAGGACACGTTGGGTTGTTTTATCTCATCGCGTATAACATTCTTTGTTAATGGGCTGGCTTCGCCCTCACGTTTTATAACAAGCTTCACCGGAGTTCCGTTAGAACCTTTAAGCAAAGTGCTTACCTGGTCGTTGTCTTTACCCTGCAGTGGTACATCGTTTATAGAAATTATCTGGTCGCCGGCCCTTACATCGGCTTTTTGAGCAGGGAATGCCTCAAATACACTGGAAACGAAAACTTTACTATCACGCAAAAAAATGCTTGCGCCTATACCGCCGTACTGAGTGCTTACATAATGCAGTTTGTAATCTTCAATTTCCGACTCAGGAACAAACTCGGTGTAGGGGTCAAGGCCATTAAGCATTGCATCGGCACCGGTTTTAAGCATCTCTGCAGAGTTAATATCGTCAACATAGTTAACGTTTACCTCTTTATACAGGGAGGCAAAAACCTCCAGATTTTTTGAGATCTGAAAGAGATCGTCTTTAAAGCTCCACGTGCTTGTTGCCATTGCCAGCAACCCTACCGACAAAATGATCTTTTTATATTTTTTCATCACACCCACTTGCATTAAATAACTTAGAAAAATAAAAATACAAAAAATAGATCCTTATTAATAAGGGGCTTAACAGAGATGTTACAGTCTGTTATTGTCGATATTAACCAAGGCTTTTTTTAATGTGAATACCACATACTCGCGTTTACGGTTAACCAACTGCATTATGGTATTTATTAAGGCGTCTTCCTGTCCCTCGGCGTAATTTAACTGCTGATCGGTGAGATGATTATATTTTCTTTGTAACTTAATTTTTACCCGTTCCCAGTCTTTGTTACTGATAGTTACCTCTGCCATGATTATATATTTTGCACAAATATAAAAATAACCTGATTTGCATTTTTAAAAAAATTGGTATAGCAATTGTTAATATCATAAAATATGGCACTAGTAAGGTCATATTTTTAATAACTAATATATCTGTTTATGAAAAAGTATCTATTAAGTGCAGCATTACTGATAGCTGTAAGCATCAGCGCTAAGGCACAATTTAGTTTAGGCGTAAAAGGTGGTGTAAACTTTTCAAAGATCGCTACCGATAATTTAAATGAATCAACTGTAGCCGGTTACCAGGCCGGATTATTTGCCCGGGTGGGCAGCGGGGTTTATCTGCAACCCGAAGTTTACATAAGCAGCAAAGGTGGTAAATTCAACTCAACCAATAACAACACCACTTATAGCGGCGATGTTAAATTTACTACTTTAAACGTACCGCTGTTATTAGGTACCGCTATTGGCGATGACAGCTTTAATTTCCGTATTATGGGCGGGCCAATTTATTCTTATATAATGGATAAGAGCCAGAACTTCTCGGCCAATTTTAATGGTGCCTATGCCGATTTCGGTAATTACAAAAACAGCACATTGGGCTACCAGGTGGGCGCCGGTGTTGATATTGGTAATATTACTGCAGACGTACGCTACGAAGGCGGCCTTACCGATGTAAACAAAAATTACGGTCAGCGCCAAAACCTTTGGGCATTGAGTGTTGGTTTTAAATTCTTTTAATAAGCTGAAAGGCGAAAGCCAAAGGCAGAAAGCTTCCCGATCATCGGGAGGCTTTTTTTGTTAATATTGAATAACGAGTCGGGTACTTTTAAAATTCGAAATTGAACATCCGAAATTCGAAATCTATAATAAATTGACCATATTTTAGTACAAAAAGGTATAAAACAAGTAAAGCCCCTGATGGGCAGGGGCCTTTACTAACCAATTATAAACCTAAATTATGAGAAGAGCTGTAGGAGAAGGAGTCGAACCTCCACAGAGTGGTTATGCTGTTGCCAGCGTTTCCCATGATCTCCGCCACCGCGACGAGGAGGTGTGTCTGCCAAAAATTTCACCATCCTACAGTATAAAATTCACGCCAGTGAATTGCTGTTGGGGAAGGATTCGAACCTCCACAGAGTAGTTAGCCCGCTTCGGGTTTCCTATGATCTCCGCCACCGGGACAAGGAGGTGTGTCTGCCAAAAATTTCACCACCCAACATTATAATTTTTAAGAACGACGATTAGGTTTTATCGATTGCTTGATACAAAAGTAACATAGTATCATCTTTCTTGCAAATATTTCAACAAAATTATTTTATTTTTATACAAATTTTAATTAAACTTGTATTTAAATATTGAAATTCAAATTTATGTCTCACAGAAAAGCGCAAAATTTAGAAATTGATAATCTGGATATACAGATTTTATCAATATTAATGAAAAACGCGACCACTCCATATACTGAGATCGCTAAAGAATTAATAGTGTCAGGTGGTACTATACATGTGCGTATGAAGAAGCTGGAGGAGATGGGAGTAATTAAAGGTGCCAGCCTTGAAGTTGACCCGCAGAAGCTGGGATATGACATCACAGCGTTCCTGGGCATATTTCTTGAAAAGGGCTCGCAATATAACGAAGCCGTAAAGCAGTTAAAGACTGTAAAAGAGATAGTTGAACTACATTATACAACTGGTAGCTATAGTATTTTCGCCAAAATTATTTGTCATGACACCACGCATTTACGCGAAGTATTGAATGAGCAGATACAAGGTGTTAAAGGCATACAGCGTACCGAGACCTTTATATCGCTTGAAGAGACCATAAAAAGGCAGATAACGCTTGAACAGCACGACTTTGGTCATTAATTGTTAAATATTCATTTATACGCTTATAGACGACATATACGTTTTACAACCCCGGCGACCCCTACCGGTTAATAATTACACCAGGCCTGCAATACCAAAAGTATAGCAGGTTTTTTGTTTTTGTACCTTATTAATTTAACAGTAATTAACACACTATCAAGCTATAGTCTTATTTATAAAGTGCATATTAGCGTAAATATATATACATGAAACCTGCCTTTTTTACGATCTGTTTATTTTTTACCTGCTTTACTGCCGCAGCACAACAATTTACTTTAAGCGGGAAAATAACAGATGAGGTTGGGCGGTCTGTTCCATTTGCAAGTGTATATATTCAGCATACAACAATAGGTACCTCCGCCAATAACGAAGGCGAATACAGTATTAACCTAAAAGCAGGGCAGCACACCATAATATATAAAGCTGTCGGTTATCGCCAGGAGATGCTTGAAATTGATCTTAAACAAAACCAGGCAAAAACCATAGCGCTTAAGCCGGAAGTTTACCAATTGCAAACGGTATCAATTAGCGCAACCGGAGAAGATCCTGCTTATGCCATCATTCGGCAAACCATAAAAAAACGCAAATTTTACTTGCAGCAGGTTAAAGCCTATACTGCCGATGTATATATTAAGGGGTTGCAAAAGTTGCTGGATGCGCCAAAGCGTTTTTTAGGTCGCAATATTGAGCAGATGACCAGCAGAATGGGGCTTGACTCAAACAGGCGGGGTATAGTTTATCTATCAGAATCGCAATCAAAGTACAGTTTTAGTTACCCCGATCAGGTACACGAGGAAATGATATCTTCAAAAGTATCAGGCAATAACCGGGCATTTAGCTACAACCGCGCGTCGGACCTGAAAGTGGATTTTTATGAGAACTACCAAAACTGGGACGAAATTAGTTTGCGGCCGCTGGTATCGCCAATAGCCGATAACGCCTTATTTTATTACCGTTATAAGTATGTAGGCCAAACTACCCAGGATGGACAGGAGGTGAATAAGATACAGGTGATACCCCGCCGGGAACATGATCCTTGCTTTGAGGGTTATATATATATACAGGAAGATACGTGGCGCGTGGTGGGCATCGAGCTTTTCATCACCAAAAAGGCCAATATCCGGTTTGTTGATACCGTTAAAATAAATCAGCAGTTTTTACCTGTTGATCAAAAAGCATGGATGCCATCAACGGTTCGATTTGATTTTACTGCCGGCTTGCTTGGTTTTAAACTGGCCGGGTACTTCGTTTCGGTATATAACAACTACGACGTGAACCCCAGTTTCGGCAAAAAGAATTTTAACGAACTGTTGCGCATAACCCGCGATGTAAATAAAAAAGATAGTTTGTACTGGCTGCGGGAAAGGCCTATACCGCTCACTGCCGAAGAAAGAAACGACTACCAGAAAAAAGAGGCGCTGGCAAGCAAACGCGAATCGAAGCAATATCTCGACTCGTTGGATGGCCGTAATAATAAAGTAAGGCTGCGCAATTTCATCAGGGGCGGCGTTAATATTAGGCATAGGTACGAGCGCGAAAGCTATCATTTTGATGCCATTCCATCATCACTGCTGTTTAATACAGTTGAGGGGGTAGCGATAAACTACGGCGCATCATACATTAAAAGGGTAGATACGCTTAACAACCGTAATTTCTACATCCGCGCAAATCTGCGCTATGGTTTTGCCAACAGGCTGCTGAATGCCAATGCCGCGGTAAACATACCTACAGGAAAATTCATATTGAATGTTAGCGGCGGATCTGACGTTGTGGATATGAACAATACCCTCCCCATATCACCTTTTATCAATTCGGTTTATACATTGTTTCAAAGGCAGAATTTCCAAAAGCTGTATCAAAAAACCTTTGCAACGGCGTCGCTTGGCGGGCGCATTGCCGGGGGATGGCAAGGTAGCATGGGCGTAGAGTGGGCCAACAGGCGCTGGTTACCTAATGCTTCCAATTACAGTTTCTTTAACGAGCAAAGAGCATTCACCTCCAACAACCCGCTTATACCTACTGCTGATGTTCCACTTTTTCCGAATAACAACTCATTTAAAGTACGCTTACGCACCAGCTACAACTTTAGCAATAAGTACGAGACCTATCCGACGGGAAGACGCTATGTGCCCTCAAAGTATCCCAATATTGGCGTAACGTTAACCAAAGGACTTAAAAATATATTAGGATCTGATGTAGATTATACGCAAGTCTCCGCTGATATTTCGCAATCCAACGTTAGCATGGGGGTTTATGGCAGAACATCTTATTTCTTTTCAGCGGGGAAATTCCTTAACAACAACAGTCTGTTTTATACCGATTACCACCACTTTACGGGTAACCAGGTTTTGCCATATAAAGATAATATCAATAGTTTTTTGCTGTTAGATTACTACCGTTTCAGTACGCAGTCCGAATTTATTCAGGGCCATGTTGAACATAACTTTTCGGGCTTTATCACCAATAAGCTGCCTTTAATACGCAAGCTAAAATTACAGGAGATCTTAAACGTCAACTATCTGTCAACACCCCAACTAAAAAACTATTATGAGGTTGGTGTCGGCTTGCAGTACTTCAGTTTCAGGGTGATGTATGGCCGCTCCTATAATTCAGGAAGCAATGCCCACTCGGCGTTTAGGATAGGGATTAATTTTTAATTGAATTAGTAAGTACAGTGTCTAAAATATGCATTTAAACGTGTTAAAACTAACCTTTGCAATATATCCACAACTAAAATTATTATCTTAGCGACCTTTTAATTCGGATAATGAACAAATTTTACGGAACGGGTGTAGCTATAATAACGCCTTTTCAACAAAGCGGAGCGATAGATTTTGATGCCCTTGAAAACCTGATCAATTATTTAATTGAGGGTGGTGTTGAGTATATAGTGTCTTTAGGCACTACAGGCGAAAATGTTGTATTAAATGCCGAAGAAAAGAAGAAGGTATGGGCATTTACCGCCGAAGTAATAAAGGGACGTATAGGCTTAGTTGCAGGTATTGGTGGTAATAATACTGCCGAAGTACTTGAACAGATAAAGGCGTTTGATACCGCAGGTTATGATGCTATTCTATCGGCAAGTCCATCATACAATAAACCTACCCAGGAGGGTATTTATCAGCATTATAAAGCGATTGCGGAAGCTTCGTCGATACCTGTTATTTTATATAACGTACCGGGACGTACCGGCAGCAATGTAAGTGCCGAAACTACCGTGCGCCTGGCACATGATTTTAAAAATATCATCGGCACTAAAGAGGCATCGGGCAATTTTGACCAGTTTAACCAAATAATGCGCGATAAACCCGAAGGTTTTTTACTGATATCAGGCGATGACCCGGTAACGCTGCCTATGATGGCTTTGGGTGCTGTGGGCGCTATAACTGTTATTGGCAATGCATTGCCTCGCCAAACATCTGATATGGTTAGAGCAGCGCTTAAAGGTGATTATGTTGCCGCGCAAAAAGCACATCTTAGTATGGTAGAATTTACCCGTCTGTGCTTTGCCGAAGGCAGCCCGGCGGGTGTTAAAACGGCTTTGAAGCTGATGGGGGTATGTGGCGACACTGTACGCCTGCCGCTGGTACAGGTTGGTAGCAACACTGTTGACCTGTTTAAACAAGAGATCAAAAAAATAACCGCATAAAAAAAGCCTCCGTTTAACGGGGGCTTTTCTATTTCTTTGCCTGTAGTCAGCTTTAAAAAAGACTAATTAAGCTTTGTTTTTAGCATCCTGAATTTCCAAACGAATTGCCTGAGCCAGGTTTTTAAGATCTTGCATACCTTTACGCACGCGGGTTCCGGCGGCGCTGTTGCCCTTGTTGTAAAACTTGTCTGCATCTGCTTCCAGCGACGCAATTAAGTTCTTTACTTCAGTGAATTTTTCCATTTAATTACTCCTTTTTAAATATAATTTGAGGTTGTTTGTTTTTGTTAAAGCTAATCTAATACGTTTTATTGAAAAAAAAAATTTTACGTATTAAGTAAAGTGTTTTTTTGAAAAAATACCACGTTTAAATCCTAAAATGGTTAATTATGAGCAATTTATAGCTTCAGTTTGACACAAAATCAACTCCCGATCTATAGTTGACAGGCTTATTACTTAATATTATTTAACAAGTTCTTAAACAGCCGCGACTTTATCACTTTTATAAAAACCGGCCTTCAACTTTTCACCCATTTCAGTATAGGCATCCAACGTACGCTGCACGTCTTCTAATGAATGCGCCGCGGTAGGAATAAGCCTTAAAATGATCAGTCCTTTTGGAATAACCGGATAAATAACTATTGAACAAAATATGCCATAATTTTCGCGGAGATCGCGGGTAAGCGCAGTAGCCTCATATAGGTCACCTTTTAAAAACACAGGGGTAACCATTGTATTGGTAACGCCAAGGTCAAAACCACGTTCTCTTAAACCGGTTTGCAGAGCGTTGGCAATTGTCCAAAGCTTTTCGCGCAGCTGCGGTTGTGATACCAGCAATTCAAAACGTTTTTTTAACCCGATTACCATTGGCATTGGTAATGCTTTGGCAAATATTTGCGAACGCATGTTATAGCGCAGGTAATCAACAATTTGCTTATCGGCAGCTACAAACCCGCCAATACCTGCCATTGATTTGGCAAAAGTGCCAAAATATACATCAACGCCGTCAATACAGTCCTGCTCTTCGTGTGTGCCCGCCCCTGTTTTACCCATGGTACCAAAACCATGTGCATCATCAACCAGCATCCTGAAATTAAATTTTTCTTTCAGAGCTACTATATCCTTCAGCCTTCCCTGTGCGCCCGACATTCCAAACACACCTTCAGTTATTAATAATATACCGCCGCCGGTTTGCTCTGCTAATTTTGTAGCGCGTTCCAATTGCTTTTCGCAGCTTACAATATCGTTATGCTGGTACACGTAACGCTTGCCCATGTGCATGCGCAAACCGTCAATTATACATGCGTGTGATTCGGCATCATAAACTATAACATCATTGCGGTCAACCAGCGTATCAATTATTGACACCATGCCCTGGTAGCCGTAGTTA
>CBFGNU010000048.1:0-17737 GCA_965650195.1 uncultured Mucilaginibacter sp.
CTGACGAATAAGTTGTTTCACTTTGTTCCGCTTAAAAATGCAAACTACTAATTGTCAATTGCTTACCAAACCTCTTGTTCCGCTTTGTTCCACTTGTTCCGCAAACGTGTGAGACGAAACAAGCAGCAATTGCTTGCACATATATGGGTAAAGTTCGTACTTTTAAATCGGGACATCAGCCGCAATCCTAAAGCGGCAAACCCCGTAAAACCAATTAAACGTATCAAACTAAATATCAATAAGTTATGGAAGAATCGCGTCGTAAATTCATAAAACAAGCGTCAATAGCCACCGGCGGGCTGCTGGTTAGCAAAACCGCCTGGAGCGCAGCCAGTTACAAACGCATAATCGGCGCTAATGATAGGGTGCGCGTGGGCGTAGTAGGCTATTCAGACAGGCACAAAGGCGCTCACATGCCTTGTTTTATGAATCACTATAAAGAGTTGAACTTTGATATTGTTGCTGTATCAGACATATGGAGCAAACGCCGCGAAGAAGGCGCGGCAACCTGGAAGCAAAAAATGGGTCATGACATTGAAGCCTGCCGTAACAATGAAGAAATGTATAGCAAAAAACTGGTTGATGCCGTATTTGTGAGTACTGCCGATTTCCAACACGCAAGGCATGCCATTGAAGCGGTGAGGGCCGGATGTGATGTATATTGCGAAAAACCCTTTGCCGAAACCATGGCAGACAACCGGGAAGCTTTGAAAGTTATCAAGGCATCGGACCGTATTGTACAAATAGGATCGCAAAGGCGAAGCGGCACTAACTATCATGCGGCTAATGATTTTATTCGATCAGGCAAATTTGGAGCCATCACTATGGTTGAGCTTGCCTGGAATGTAAATCAGCCCGGGCGCTGGCGCAGACCGGAACTGGTGGCACAGCTAAAGGAGGAAGATACTGATTGGAAAAGATTTTTAGGAAACCGTCCGTTTGAAAAGTTTGACCCAAGAATATATTTAGAATACCGTTTATTCTGGCCATACTCATCAGGGTTGCCTGGTCAATGGATGAGCCATCAGATTGACACAGTACACTGGTTTACCGGTTTGAAACATCCGCGCAGCGTAACCGCTAATGGTGGTATCTACCAATGGAAAGACGGCAGACGAAATTGGGATACTATTACTGCCGCATTTGATTATGGTCCGGCGGATGCCCTTACAACCGGTTTCCAGGTATCATTCCAGTCGCGTATGCATAACGGTACCGAAAACCCCACAGAGATTTACTATTCAAATGGCGGAGAGCTAAACCTGGATACCAACAAGATATCGCCAAAAGGCGGATTGACACAAAGGTTTGCATCAGCTATGAACATGAAGCCATTTTTATTGCCTGAAGTGACACTTGCAAGTACTGATAAAGTGGTGGCAAGTGCCAACACCGGCGGCGATGCGTTAACATCTGCACACGTACGTAATTGGATGGAATGTGTGCGTAGCCGTAAAACGCCAAACGCGCCTGTTGAGGCAGGTTATGCGCATTCAATTGCCAATATAATGACTACCGCCGCTGCACATACCGGAGCTAAAGCAACCTTTGATGAGAAGACCCAGGAAGTAATGGTTAATGGGAAGGTGTTTAAGTATTGATATGATTAAGATCAAAATAACTGGGCTCGCATTCGCCTTAAGCGCTTTATCTACGGTGGCAATGGCTCAACAGCAGGTAAGCGTTTTAAAATCTACCAAGGACAAAAAAATAGATGTGCTGATAGATGGCAAGGCCTTTACCAGCTTTTTATATCCGGATACGCTGGAGAAGTGTGTGTTATACCCACTGATTGCGGCTAATGGTACCTCGGTTACGCGCGGCTTTCCGTTAAATCCACAGCCAGGCGATCCTATTGATCACCCTCATCACATTGGCCTGTGGCTTAATTATGAGAATCTTAATGGGTTGGACTTCTGGAATAACAGTTATGCTATTCCAGCGGCTAAGAAAAATCAATACGGCTGGATCCGTACTGACAAGATATTGGAAACCAAAAGCGGAACAACCGGAGTTATTGCCTACCACGCCAACTGGATCAATCAGGCAAAAGAGGTGATATTGGAAGAAACCACCCGTTATGAATTTAGTGGTGATGCTAATCAACGCGTTATTGACCGTATTACCACCCTTACCGCCAATATCGAAGCTAGATTTACCGACGCGAAGGACGGAATGCTCGGTATTCGCCTGGCGCATGCGTTGGAGATCCCGAGTAAAGTGGACCAGAAATTTACAGATGATAAAGGCATTGTAACAACCGTAAAAGCGGGCACGGACAAGATACCGAATGGCAACTATTTAACCAGTGCAGGCAAAATGGGCGATGATGCCTGGAGCACCCGCGGCGAATGGTGCAAAGTATTTGGTAAGATGGGTAGTGACTCTATAAGCGTATCAATTATAGACCATCCTAAAAACCCTAACTATCCTACTTTTTGGCATGCACGTGGCTATGGTTTGTTTGCCGCTAATCCGCTTGGCGAAAAGATCTTTACCAATGGTAAATCAGCTAAAAACCTGGTGTTGCAAAAGGGAGAATCGGTTACATTTAAGTATAGAATTGTAATAACTAATGGTAAGGCTACGCCTACCGTATCAGGCTTAAACACTATGGCGGCAGCTTTTTCAAAAAAATAGGTTCAACACAGATAACAAACAAAAAGCCTTTCCAACTGGAAAGGCTTTTCTATTATATCAATCCGAAATCGAAAATCCGAAATCTAAATATGTATCGGTCTGTTAGCAGTGGCCGCTAAACAAGCTTCGCGCATGGCTTCAGTGTAGGTTGGGTGAGCATGGCTCATTCGGGTAACATCCTCTGCGCTGGCGCGGAACTCCATAGCGCAAACGGCTTCGGCTATCATATCTGCAGCACGCGGACCAATCATGTGTACACCTAAGATCTCGTCCGTAGCTTCGTCGGCCAACACCTTTACAAAACCATCCATATCACCACTGGCTACTGCCCTGCCGCTCGCTTTGAACGGGAACGACCCTGCTTTATATTTAACACCTGCTGCTTTTAACTGCTCCTCGGTTTGACCAACGGCCGCAACTTCGGGCCAGGTATAAACAACACCCGGTATCAGGTTATAGTTAATGTGTGGTTTTTGGCCGGCAATAGTTTCAGCTACATAAGTACCTTCGTCTTCAGCTTTGTGAGCCAGCATGGCACCGCGCACTACATCGCCAATAGCATAAACACCTTTAACGCTGGTTTCCATATGGTCGTTAACGGTTATTTTGCGGCCACGTTCTTCAACAGTGATGCCGATCTTATCTAAACCAAGGCTATCTGTATAAGCTACACGCCCAACAGCCACCAGGCAATAATCGCCTTTCAGTTCTTTCTTTTCGCCTTGCGGAGAATCAAACGTAACGGTAACTTCTTTACCTTTTACAGTAGCGCCGGTTACTTTATGACCAAGGTAAAACTCCATGCCTTGTTTCGACAATACCTTTTGCAACTCTTTACCAAGGTTTTTATCCATAGTTGGAATGATGCCATCCATAAACTCAATTACAGATACTTTAGCACCTAAACGTGCGTAAACGGATCCTAATTCCAATCCTATAACACCACCGCCTATCAGTACCAGGTGCTTAGGTACTTCGGTAAGGGTTAAAGCTTCGGTTGAGGTGATGATGCGTTTTTTATCTATCTTGATAAATGGCAAGCTTGATGGTTTTGAGCCGGTAGCAATAATTACATTCTTACCGGTGATCTCTTTTACACTGCCATCAGCAGCGGTAATTATTACTGTATTTTTATCTTTAAAAGATCCCATGCCCTGGTAGGCATCGATCTTATTTTTTTTGAACAGAAAGCTGATACCGCCGGTGTTTTTTTGCACCACCTCGGCTTTACGCTTCATCATTTGAGCTATGTCAACCTTAAGGTCTTTAAGGTTAATGCCATGGTTCTGAAAAGTGTGGCCCGCATTGTAAAAATGCTCCGAAGAATCTAACAAAGCTTTTGATGGTATACAACCAACATTTAAACAGGTACCGCCGTAGGTAGCGTATTTTTCAATACAGGCAGTTTTTAAACCGAGCTGGGCGCAGCGTATGGCGGCCACATAGCCACCCGGCCCCGAGCCGATCACGATAACATCATATTGCATAATTATTGTTTTGGTGCCCAAAGTTAAGTTTTTTGAGATATTAGCGATAGGTTAATTGCGGTTTTTTACCATTGTAATGCAAAATGTTACGCTGATATTAGTAAGGCTCGGGATTCCTTTGATTATATAATATATTACATTTGTTAAAACTTATAAACGGCTATGCGCAAGTTAACAGGCCTGCTTTTATTAATGTATCTATTTCCCGGTTATGTAGCAACAGCGCAAACATGTGTTTATAATAATTTGTCTGCTCATTATACATTTAAAGTAATTTCTGTTAAAGATACTGCTGACGATATTGGGGCAAGCGCGCGTAAGGTCAGTTTGCTCATCTTTAAAAATAATAAAGTCAAACAACAAGTAAATTTTGACGCTGAGTACTTATTTGAGGATGTTTTTAAAAGTGATACGGCGTCACGCTCATACATTACCGGCAGAAATAAAAACGCTGAGGTTCCGGATTATGATTATGGTGATCTGGTTATTGCTGATTTGAATTTTGACGGAAAAGAAGACATCGCTATTAAACATGATTCAGGCGGAAATGGGGGGCCGATTTACAACTTCTATTTAGAAGACATTAACGGACAGTTTAAATTAGATCGTTACCTAACCGAATATGTAGGATCATTCCCGGCAGAAATAAATACTAAACGAAAAATCCTCAGAACCCAAATACACGCCAATGTACATCAAGAGGGTAGCAAATCATTTCAATACAATCCTAAAACAAAGAAATGGAAATTGGTAAAATGGGAAATGGTTGACTTTTAGTTACTCTTGATATTTAATGACTTAAGCAAAATTGGTACAGTGCTTACATAATATTATATTTGGGTCCGTTAACTGCGTATTATGAAATTTACCCGTACCCTCCTCATCTTTTTAGGGCTTGTACCCTTTTGTACCCACGCCCAACTGCTTAAAACGCAGCCAAAATTTACACGTGCCGACACGTTACGTGGTACATTAACTCCTTTGCGCACCTGCTATGATATTAACTACTATCACCTTGACGTTAAATTTGATATCGACAAAAAATTTATCAGCGGCAGCAACCAGTTTAAGTTTACGGCTACGCAGAATTTCACCAGGCTTCAATTTGATCTGTTTGATAATCTGAAGATCGAGAAAGTGGTTTACAAAGGCACAAACCTGCCCTTTAAACGCGAGTTTAACGCGGTTTTTGTAACCTTCCCAAAAACCATTACAAAGGGCACTAAAGATGAATTCACTGTGTATTATTCGGGCAATCCAACTATTGCAAAAAATGCGCCGTGGGACGGAGGTGTGGTTTATAAAACCGACTCGTTAGGCAAACCGTTTGTTGCAACCGCCTGCCAGGGTTTAGGAGCCAGCGTTTGGTGGCCCAATAAAGATCATCAGGCCGACGAGGTGGATAGCATGCTCATCAGCATAAGCGTGCCTACAGGATTAACCGATGTTTCAAACGGACGCCTGCGTAAAACAACTGATCTAAAAAACGGTTATACGCGGTTCGATTGGTTTGTAAGCAGCCCTATTAACAATTATGGCGTTGTAGTTAATATTGGCGATTATACCCATCTAAGTGATTTCTACATGGGCGAAAAGGGTAAATTAACTTTGGACTATTGGGTTTTAAAATATAATGCCGATAAAGCCAAAAAACACTTTGATGCCAATGTTAAACCGATGCTTAAATCGTTTGAAAGCTGGTTTGGGCCGTACCCATGGTATGAGGATGGTTACAAGTTAATTGAGGCTCCGCATTTGGGCATGGAACACCAAAGCGCTGTAGCTTACGGCAACGGATATATTAATGGCTATCGGGGACGTGACCTTTCAGACTCTGGCTGGGGCCTTAAATGGGATTATATTATTGTGCATGAAAGCGGCCACGAATGGTTCGGCAACAATATAACATCAAAAGATATTGCTGATATGTGGATACATGAAAGTTTTACTACTTATTCAGAATCACTTTTTGTAGAGAGCCAATTTGGCAAGCAAGCCGCCGTGGAGTACACTTATGGCCTGCGTCAGGATATTAAAAATAATTTACCAATTGTGGGTCCTTACGATGTTAATTATGACGCTAATAAATATAAATCGGGAGATATGTACCCTAAAGGATCTGTTATATTGAATATGATACGCACCATTATTAATGACGATGCCAAATGGCGCGATATATTAAGGGGAATGAATAAAACCTTCGCGCGCAAAACAGTTACTTACGATGATATAACCGGCTATATCTCCAAACAATCAGGAATAAACCTTGAGTCGGTATTTGACCAGTATCTGCATCATAAAAGCCTACCGATACTTAATATCGAATCAATAAACGGCCGCCTGTTTGTCCGTTGGATAGCTGAGACACCTGATTTCACTATGCCGGTTAAAATCCGTGTAAAAGGTGGTAATTATAAATTTGTTACGCCCACAAATACCTTAAAGCCGCTGGAAATTCCGGGCATTACAAAGGACAATGTGGAAATAGATATGTCAAATTACTACATAGGTACGCTTATTGAGTAAAGCCAACAAAGCGGTGCGCGTTTCACAAAATATATGAAACAAATGAAACGGGTGAAACACGGATGTGGTCTAATTTGCTGATTATTAATCTATTGCATTTTCCGTGTGAAACAAATGAAACACCACTATCTTCACATTTTATAATACTATCTTCACATTTTATTACTTAAACCATTGTTAATAACCTATTTAGATAAAACGACCCAAAACGGTGAAGGTGAAACGCTTCTTTGTCATTAACTATTGACGGTCCCGCGCTTCGCCGCCCGCGCCGCACATTTACCGACAATAAGGCCGCGTTTACCTAAAAACTATGTGCAATAATGCTGATTTGAGCCAAATTTGGTCTATAAATCATCACGCACAACAATGGAAAAGTTTTTAACCGCAACGTTTTTATTAATAGTGGCCAAGTTTATAGCACATGTTGCTTTGGCTATTCAGCTGGTAGGTCATTTGGTTAAATAAGGCATTAAAAATTATAATTAACCGAAAATAATATTGGTTTTCGGTTTTTCTGAACCACCTTTACATTATGGTAAAACACCCCATCATCACAGTAAAAAACCTGGTAAAAAACTACGGCGATTTCAAAGCTGTGAATGACATCAGCTTTGAAGTTTACGAAGGCGAGATATTTGGCCTGCTTGGCCCCAATGGTGCAGGCAAAACCACTACGCTTGAGATAATTGAGAGTCTGCGCGAAAAAACATCGGGCAGCGTTACGGTTGACGGATTTGACATTGACAGCCATGCCGACGAGATCAAAAAACGTATTGGTGTTCAACTACAGGCGGCCGGCTATTACCCGAACCTTAACTTATCCGAATTAATAACATTGTTTTGCGGCTTGTATGGGGTAAATAAAACGCCTAATGAGATGTTAGCCAAAGTTGCGCTGACAGACAAGGCAAAAGCCAAGTATAAAGATCTTTCCGGCGGGCAAAAGCAACGCTTTTCAATAGCCACAACACTTATAAACGACCCACGCATTGTTTTTTTAGACGAGCCAACCACGGGCCTTGACCCGCAGGCGCGCCGCAATTTATGGGACTTGATCCGCGAGATCCGCGACAACGGCACTACTGTGGTCATCACCACGCATTATATGGATGAGGCCGAGGTACTTTGCGATAGGGTAGCTTTTATTGACGGTGGCCGTGTGATAGGCATTGACACGCCCGACAAGTTTATTGATAACCTGGTGGCAACCGGCTTTGAAAGAAAGAAACAGGTTAAAGCCGCTAATTTGGAGGATGTATTTATTAACCTGACGGGGAAGGAATGGCGGGGGTGATTTCGGATTTCGGATGTTCGATTTCGGATTTTTTGCATTTACTAGTTACTATTGACCAATGACCAACAACAACAAACCATATAACAACATCCGCGCTACGCTTGCTATAGCTAAGGCGGCATTCCGATCTATAACCCGCAGTCCTTCTTCGGTGGTGTTTAGTTTACTTTTTCCGCTGATATTTATTTTGGTGTTTGGCTTTATTGGTGGTGGAGGGATGTCTGTTGATGTGGGGATAGCAAAAGGCAGCGACACATCAAACCATATTTACCAGGCTTTAAAAAGTGGCGGCGTTATCAGGATAATTGATAACCAATCGGCGGATGAGATGGAAAAAAGCCTTCAAAAAGGAAGTATTGATGCTATCATCAACATAAAAAAGAATCAGTCGGCACCGCCATTCACTATCGACGTTCAATATACCCGCGCGTCGTTAGAGAAAGGAAATATCTTAAAATCAATTTTAAATAACATTATTTATAAGGTTAACACCTATGGCGGACAGGCGCCGCCGCCGGTTGCAGAACTAAAAGAAACTACTGTACGTGGCCGCGAGTACAAAACTATCGACTTTATTTTACCGGGTCAGTTAGGCTTTTCTTTGTTAAGCACCGGCGTATTCGGTACTGCCTTTGTATTTTTAAGTCTCCGCATTACATTGGTTATTAAGCGCTTTTTTGCGACACCGGTACAACGCTACAGCATTGTTTTAGGCGAAGCGATTGCACGCATCTCCTTCGCTTTAATTGGAGCCTTGTTTATTATACTGATAGGCCACTTTGCTTTTGGCTTTACACTGATACATGGTGCGGTCACGGTAATTAATATGCTACTCCTCTCTACCTTGGGGGTGATCGTTTTTATGGGTTTTGGCTTTGTAGTATCGGGCATCGCAAAAAATGAAAGCTCGGTGCCGCCTATCGCTAACATAATCACTTTACCACAGTTTCTGCTGTCGGGCACATTCTTTTCTATTAACGTTTTTCCGGCATGGCTGCAGCCCATAAGCCGGGCTTTACCCCTCACCTATTTAAACGACGCGCTGCGTAAGGTTGCCTTTGAAGGCGCTGGTTTGTTTGATGTAACACACCAGATTATGATTATGCTTATTTGGGGCGTGGTAATTTATGCTTTGGCTGTGAAATTATTTAAGTGGGAGTAACAAGGCCACTTTTTTATTAATGAGGTGGGTGTTAATAAAATATTAACAGATACATTTGCGCCCTGATTAATATTAACTAAATGGCTTTATACAGGGGCAGGCATGCCCTAATGTTTCTCCTTATAGCGTTCAGTCTGACAGCCGGAGCCCAAAACAATAAAACCGGTTTTTTAGGACTTGTTAATGTATTAATACCCGGGGATACCATACACCGCTGGGGTGGCTATGCAGAATTGCAAAAGCGAAGCAACGTTTTTGTAGGGCAATTTTTTTATTATGAGTTACACGGTGGCTTAAGCTACAACACCTCCAATAAAACCGCGCTGCTTATAGGCACCGGCCGCTATATTACTGATGATTACCGTGATCTGAGTTTGCCACCCATTAATTCCGAGTTTCGCCTGTGGGAACAGGTAACAATTAACGAAAACTGGCACCGGTTTAATTTAGAGAGCCGTTTCAGGGTTGAACAGCGATGGCTTAACAGTGCTTATCGTAACCGCTTTAGTTACAGGTTAAGTGTATTGCTTCCGGTAACGCACCGCCAAATGGGGCCTAATACGCTTTACATTAATGTTAATGATGAAATGTCGTTTAATAATACGGTACCTCATTTTGAGCGTAACCGTTTTTTAGCCACTGTAGGGTATCAGTTCAATAAATCAACAAGAATACAAACAGGCTGGTCACATCAATATATCCATACCTCCACCAATACAGCAGCTAAAGGCAGTGTGGCCCTTGCCATTATCTACAGGATAACACGTGGTGCTCACAAACCACATCCCCATATTTAATCAGCTACATTAACTCAATTATTGTTAACACAAACTTAACATTGAGTGAGCAAAACTTAATGCTGAGGTAATATTAACAAAATACATTTGCGCATAGAATTTACACAAACTTAACATGGTAAAATTTAAAGCGCAGTTAGCAGGTCTGCTTTTCATCCTCTCAGTTATCTCTTTTTCCGCGAAAGCGCAAAACAACAAAACCGGCGTATTTGGTATAGCGACAATAACAATGCCCGGCGACAGCGTTACCCGCTGGGGCGCTTATGTCGAATTGCAAACACGGTCTAACGAGTTCTTCAACCAATTCTTTTACTCAGAAACCAAAGGTGGTATCAGCTATGATATAGCTAACAATTACACCGCCCTTTTGGGTACAGGACGCTATGTTACCGGGGAAAATGACCTTGGGCTTACACCGAGCACTGAGTTTAGAATGTGGGAGCAAATGACCATTAACAGCTTTTTAGACAGGGTGAAATTTGAGCACCGCTACCGCGCGGAGCAGCGCTGGGTAAATGGCATTTATCGCAACCGTTTCCGTTACCGCCTTAACATGGTTATACCGCTTAATAATAAAAAAGTTATCCCCGGAACTTTTTTCCTTGGCATATTTGATGAAGTTTTCTTCAACAACAAAGCACCACATTTTGAGCGTAACCGTTTTTCGGCAGGGCTTGGTTATCAGTTTGATAAGTCGCTTAGCGTGCAGTTGAGCTGGCTCAACCAGTACAATTACAACTTTACTGCTCCGGGCGCTAAAAACAACTTGGCCATTAATATTAACTATCGTATTGTTCGTAACCACGCCAAAGCAAAAGAACACATACCAACCTCAAACGACTAAGCTTTATATTAAGTAAATGTTAATATTTAAAGTTTTTGCGCATATTTATTTGAGATTTGTATCTTTGACTAATCTAAGTGTATAATTTACACTTTGGTACAGTATAAATTAATCCTAAAATAGAAATGAGTTTAATAATTGATGTTCACGCCCGCCAGATACTTGACTCTCGCGGTAATCCTACTATCGAAGTTGATGTGTTAACCGAAAACGGCTTTTTGGGCCGTGCTGCTGTTCCTTCCGGAGCATCAACAGGTGCGCACGAGGCAGTTGAACTTCGCGACGGCGATAAATCAAAATACCTGGGTAAAGGTGTTTTAAAAGCTGTTGCCAACGTAAATGATATTATAGCAAAAGAATTGCAAGGTGTTGATGTGTTTGATCAGAACGGCATCGACAAAATAATGATTGACCTTGACGGGACACACAATAAAGGTAATTTAGGTGCTAACGCTATTTTAGGTGTATCATTAGCAGCAGCTAAAGCAGCGGCGCAGGAAAGCCGCCAGCCTTTATATCGCTACATTGGTGGTGTAAACGCCAACACGCTTCCTATCCCAATGATGAACATTGTTAACGGTGGTTCACACTCTGATGCGCCTATAGCGTTCCAGGAGTTTATGATCATGCCGGTTGGCGCGCCTTCATTCTCTGAAGCTTTGCGTTGGGGTGCTGAAGTGTTCCATACATTAAAGAAAATATTACATGACCGCGGTCTGTCAACCGCAGTTGGCGACGAAGGTGGCTTTGCTCCTACTTTTAGTGGCACAGAGGATGGTGTTGAAACCATTTTACAAGCTATAGAAAAAGCAGGCTATAAAGCAGGCGAAGAGATCTGTCTTGCATTTGATTGTGCCGCATCAGAATTTTATGTAAACGGCAAATACGACTACACTAAGTTTGAAGGCGAAAAAGGTGCTATCCGCACCAGCGAAGAGCAGGCTGAGTATCTTGCTGAATTAACCCGCAAATACCCTGTTATCTCTATTGAGGACGGTATGGCTGAGGATGATTGGGCAGGATGGAAAATTTTAACCGACAAAATTGGCGATAAAGTACAGTTAGTTGGTGATGATTTGTTTGTAACCAACACAGAACGTTTGCAGCAAGGTATTGACACTGCTACGGCTAACTCAATCTTAGTTAAAGTAAACCAGATAGGTTCGTTAACCGAGACCATCAATGCGGTATCATTAGCGCAAACCAGCGGCTACACCTCAGTAATGAGTCACCGCTCCGGCGAGACTGAAGATGCTACCATTGCTGACTTAGCTGTTGCCTTAAACTGCGGTCAGATCAAAACCGGTTCGGCTTCACGGTCAGACAGGATAGCTAAATACAATCAATTATTACGTATTGAAGAAGAATTAGGCGAGAGCGCTAAGTTTATCGGCAAAAACTTTAAATACGCTTATAAGAAATAAGCTTTTTGAGCTGAAAGGCAAAAGGTTAAAGGCTCTCCTGTTGGAGGGCCTTTTTTTATGTCTAAATCTTATGCGTCAACTTCAAAAAACAAACAACTATCAACATGATAGTGCCAATGGTCATAATGTACTTGCCCTGTTTACGGACACTTTCACTATGGGCTAAAACTACTTCACCGTTGGGTAGTGTCTTTCTGTAGCCCGCCAGATACTGGCCAATAAAAACGCCAATAAGGCCCCCCAGCAAAGCAAATACATAACCGGCTATAATAACGTTCTTTTGTGAGGCTGCCGGTTTTTTCAGCTCTTCAATTCCTTCTTGTTGTATGTTTTCCATTGTCTTCTTCGTTGATTTATCTTGATGCCCTACTGTTCCCGTCACTACCCGGTACCATCATTTACTAAAAAAAGTCCCTTAACTTAAGAAGTAACCCTATAGCAAAACACACAGTAGCTATATAAAATATATTTCGCCCGTGTCGACGATCATTTTCCCGATAAGCAAAAACCATTTCACCATTTGGTAACGTTTTTTTGTGCGAGTAAAGAAAGCGGCCAACAAAAATCCCAAATATTCCACCCATTAGCGCGAGTATATATCCTAAAACTATCCAAAAAGTTTGCGGGGGCTCCGGCTGTCTTAACTCTTCAATTCTATTGCTGTGTATTTCTTTAATTTTTCTATCACTTACGTCGCTTCCCCGGTCATTTAATATCCTTTGCGCCAACATTACATCAAAAGCGCTCCATTCGTCAGCTTTTTTTACCAGTTCCAATAACTCTTCGTCTGTAAACGCAAATAGGTAATAATCCTTTTCTATTTTTTCAATGTCATTAAGAGCGCTGTCTTCCAATAACTTATTAACCCTCTCAAAATCATCTCGATAAACCATCACATCATAGGCTAACGCAGCACTGGTCATGGTGGTAACATCAATTTTGGGCGCGGTAGTTTTTAGCTCATAGGGTATATTACTTTGCTTCAGCGTGTTGGCCAGGTCTTCTGCCAGTGCTAAATCGTCAAACGTTCTAAAAGTAGTAAGTGCTTTATCCATACTGTTTACCGGTGAAGCGTTCACAAAAGCATTTGCTTCGAGCATGCCACAGAGTCGGGCTCAAGGTAATTGATCTTGATATTGTGATACCGTTTCGTTGGTTAAATTACCGTAATTATTTCGGCATTACAATAGTCTAAGCAGTTTTTCGGACATTAACTAACCGACACGATCTCAAATTGATGCACACCATCAGGCATTTCCCACTCCGTACGATGGCCCTTTCCGTAACCTAATAAGGCTATTGACAGAGGATCTGTCACCGGTATTTTATTTAAGTTACCTGCGCCCTGGTTTTCATGTACAATATGCACCCTGTATGTTTGGCGCTTGCTAATGTTGCGCACCAGCACCTTAGATCCGGGTTGCACAATGTTGAGCGGCAAATTATCATCCTTAACAATACTCGCATCGTTTAACTCGCTAAACAATTTGCGTTTGTTAAAAACAGAAAGTCCTTTTGAAAAATAGTGTTTCATCAACAATTTAAAATTGTTAATGGTTAATGTAAGCTGAAATCTTTTTCTCATTGTGATTAAATTAATTTTTAACTAATGATACTGTGTAAAGTGCCTGATGCCGGTTAAACCGCGCGTTCCAGGTCAACCCGGGTTACCTTTAAAACTTCAAATTCCTGCACACCACCGGGCATTTCCCATTTTATGGTTGAGCCTGTACGGTAACCTAATAACGCTATAGCGATGGGTGCAGATACAGCTATTTTATTCTTTTTTATATCCGCGTAGGCTGGTGGCACAATCTGAAATATAAAACTTTTGCGGCTTTTTCGCTCTTCTACATGAACCACCGAGTTAAGCCCGATCACATTCTCCGGGAGTTCATCTTCGTCTACCACTTGCGCCGACGCTAATTCTGATAATAGATTCTTTTTGTTAAAATCTGTTAATATAGCTTCCTGAAGATATTTTTTTAAGATGTCCAGCTCCCGCTGAACCAAGGTTAATTGTTGCGTTATCATAATACTTTGTAAAGAATTTTATTAGACAGTAAAAACGAGCGTTTAAACCGGCCCCGAACCATATAAGGCAGGGGCTTAAATAATAAAGTCCTTACTACTTTGAAGAAAAGCGTATTCTAAATTGGGAGAATAACAACAAACAAAAAAACGCATAGCAACCTTATGCGCACCGCCTTTTGCAGTTGCATTTGATTGTAGGCAATATGATGTATTATTGAATAGCATCTAATATTTGAGTGTTGTTTCTACTTAAACGCAGGTTAAGGTTAAATAGTATGCCTAATGACAACTTGAGAATTTAAGATTACCCTGATCATTCAAACAACTCCTGCTCGTCAGTATAATAAGTGCCGCGTCCACCCAACTCTTTTTGGTGGATAGCAGCACCTGTGGCTGTCTGTTTTTGTTTAGGCAGATGCACCTTTAAAAAATCGCGCACCTCGCCGCTAATGATATCTGGGTTGTATTTGATGATCTGCTTTTCTGCATCTTCCAGTACATCTTTGATAGAGCTGAGCAATTTTCTGATTGCAGTATCGGGTAACTTATTAGCTGGTGAGAACGGTGAGATCCGCGCATGCCATAAGATCTCATCGGCATAAGCATTACCTATACCTCTTAGAACCTTTTGATCCATCAACACCGTTTTAACCGGCGAACGTTTCTTACTTAATTTTTCTTTCAGGTAAGTCAGGTCTACATCCAAAGCATCGGGAACATCTTTCTCTTCCGGATCAAGCGTAGGTGTGGCGGCGCCCTGGTAATCGGTTAGCGCAAGGCCATTTCCGCCTTTAAAAAGCAGCTCGACGATTGTATATTTATTTTCATTGCTGTTCTCAAAAGCGTGGAACTGACCATGCAGCATAAGGTGCAGACCTAGCACGTGTTTACCAAATTCAAAATGCAGTTCTTTACCCACGCGTTTAACATTGGTCAGCTCTTGTCCCTCAAGCGCAGCCTTTAATTCTTTAATAGAAACATTGAGCTTTTTTTGGTTGGGCGCTTCAATATTATCTAAAGCTTTGCCTTTGAACAATTTGTTCAGGTTACGGGCGAATACTTGGAGGTCGGGTAGTTCGGGCATGATTATCAATTTAAATTATAACTATGAAAATGGCAGTTGGTTTCACTCAATTCTAACATCCGAATTAAAACCGTATCTTTGCAAAAAAATAATACCCGTTAGCTTTACGGTTTTGATCATTTCCACGACGAGAGACTCTTCAGATCCGCTATGCAATCGCGTTAGCATCTAATAATAAGATACAATACATGTCATTTGAAAATTTAAATTTAATTGAGCCTATTTTAAAGGCTCTTAAAACTGAGGGTTATACATCCCCCACTCCTATACAAGAACAAGCAATCCCTATTATATTACAAGGCCGCGACTTGTTAGGTTGCGCCCAAACAGGTACCGGTAAAACTGCCGCGTTTGCTATACCAACTTTGCAGACATTGTATAAAGACAAACTGCAACACAAAGAGCAAAAAACAATAAAGACTTTAATATTAACGCCAACCCGCGAACTGGCCATTCAAATTAACGAAAGTTTTGCAGCCTATGGTAAGCACACCGGCCTTAAACATACGGTAATATTCGGTGGCGTTTCGCAAAACCCGCAGGTAGATATGATACGCCGCGGAGTTGATATTTTAACAGCTACGCCGGGCAGGCTATTGGACCTGATGAACCAGGGCTACATTCGCCTCGATCATATAAAAATACTGATCCTGGACGAGGCTGACCGCATGCTGGACATGGGTTTTGTGCATGATGTTAAAAAAATTATAGCTAAAGTGCCTGCAAAAAGGCAAACGCTTTTCTTTTCGGCAACCATGCCTAAAGAGATACAGGCGCTTGCTGACAGCATTTTAACCCGCCCGGAAAGAATAGAGGTTACGCCGGTATCATCAACTGCGGATACCATTCAGCAGGAGTTGTATTATGTAGAGAAGAATGATAAACGATCTTTACTGGCGCATATATTAAAAGACAGGGATATTAAAACTGCCCTGGTATTTACCCGTACCAAACATGGTGCTGATAAAGTGGTAAAGGACCTGCATAAAATTGGTGTTACCGCCGAGGCTATCCACGGTAACAAATCGCAAAATGCAAGGCAGCGTGCTTTGGCTAACTTTAAGGCGCGTACAACACGTGTTTTAATCGCTACTGATATTGCAGCGCGCGGTATTGATATTGACGAGCTTACCCACGTTATTAACTACGAAATACCTAACATTCCCGAAACTTATGTACACCGTATTGGCCGTACCGGCCGTGCAGGTGCAAATGGTATAGCGCTTTCCTTCTGCGATCAGGAAGAAATAGCTTTTATTAAGGACATCCATAAACTGATAGGCAAGGAAATTCCGCTTAACGATGCGCATCCCTACCCTATGAGCCCTAAAAGCATAGCCTTGGGCCAACAACCTGCTGCTAAAGGCAGCAAGTCTGGTGGTGGTGGCGGTGGTGGCCAAAAACGCAGTCGTGGCTTTGGTCGCGGCGACCGTAAACCAAGCGGCAATACCCCACGCAAAGAAGGCAGCATGAGCGGAAGGTCATCAAGACCGGCACGTTAATTCATTTTTTGGCTTTGTGATAGAATTTCGGAATAATAAGATATTTTAGTCGCATGAAAGGCCTTGGCAAATTAATATGGCGCTTTGTTAAACTCGCCCTTATCCTTTTTATTGGACTGAGTGTTTTAGGCGTTATAGCTTATCGCTTTATTAATCCGCCGGTTACATGGCTGATGATAACACGCGGGTTTGAGCGCAAAGCCGATGGTAAAGACTGGAAAATAGATAAAGAGTGGCGGGATCTTGATGAGATGTCGCCCAATATGCCCCGGGCCGCCATTGCCGGCGAGGACGGGGCTTTTTTAACCCACCATGGTTTTGATTTTAACGCCATTGAGCGCGCCGCCAAAAAGAACATGAAGGGTAAAAAAGTTATTGGTGGCAGCACCATAACCCAGCAAACAGCTAAAAACGTTTTTTTATGGTCTGGCCGCTCCTGGATCCGTAAGGGTTTTGAAGCCTATTTTACTATGCTGATAGAGATATTCTGGAGCAAAGAGCGCATTATGGAGGTTTACCTTAATGTAATTGAAATGGGCGACGGTATCTACGGCGTACAGGCCGCCTCCCAGGCTTATTTCCATAAAGATGCTAAGGACCTTACCCGGTCGCAATGCGCAGCTATAGTTTCTATTTTGCCGAGTCCGCTGCGCTGGTCGGCTACTAGCCCAAGCAATTATGTTAGGCATCGGCAATCTCTTATCAAGCAAAATATGCGGAGAATGGGGAAGCTGGAGTTCGCCCCCTAGCCGCCATGGTTCCCCCTTTAGGGGGTCAGGGAGCTCAATCGCTCACAAATCTCCTTTACCGTCTCGCTTATCGGTTTAAATTCAATACCAATTGCCTGCTTTATTTTGTTGTTATCAAAATTGCGTACCTGGCTTGCTGCCTGCGCGGCTATTTTATCCAAAAATGGTGGTTTACCGGTAAACAGTGAGAC
>CBFGNU010000049.1:0-17671 GCA_965650195.1 uncultured Mucilaginibacter sp.
AACAGTTTGGAACACTTTGAAACTACTTATAAGTCAGTAAGATTAGCTGTAAATCATAGGCAATATGCTGATAATAAGCCTCTTGTGCGGGTTTTCGGTTTTTGCTTAAAATTGGAACAATTTGGAACGCTTAAAAAAGGAATTTAGAACACCCCTGCTACGGTATTTACTCAAATTTAATTTACTTGTCTTTGAATCCGTTTCTGTTAAATTTTAACGACTTTATCGCTGATATAAATTTTTTCTGTTGCTCAAAAGTGAGGTTATGTGCCGTCATTACAAACCCATCAACATTGCCACCACTTTTCCATAAGCTGTCAATATAAATACCGGTAATGCCTAAACCAGATCTCTTTGGGGTGACAATTTTAGCATGGTAACCATCAACATTTTCTATCACAGCTACGTTTCGCCTAAGCTTCGCTATTGTTATGCTGTCAGCTTTTCCAAAGTATTTCCAAACAGTTGGGTTACTTAAATTTTGTTTAGCGGCGCTATCCGGAACGTATACGCTTCCGGATTCAACACTATAATAGGTAGTATGTCTTCCTTCGCCCAATGAGTCACAATACCATCCCAAATCAAAGCCAATAAATGCATTGGAATCTATGTCAATACGTCCAACAAAAGAGTCGATGCCTCTTACATCAACACGAGTCCAGCTTTCAGGTACTTGCATTGTGAAGAACTTATAATTAAGAAGTTTCGTCCCTTCTGGCAGTGATTGACTGTTATTGCGGCATGAAATAAATAGGCAGGTTAGGCAAAGCAGTGATAGGTGTCGAGCTTTCATGATGCGAATATATGTTGCGAATCAATAATACTTCGACGTTATCTTCCACAAAATATTATCCTTTGCCACTTTAACCGGCTCGCCTTGTTTGGCGGTTTTGGCTATTTCTATATCCTTTTCAACATTGGGGATAAACGATACCCAATCAAACACCTTACCCGGTATACGGCCAAATACTTGCGGTTTATACCTCGGGGTTGACGCGGCGCAATAGTTTTTCCACTCGGTCAGCGCGCCGGTGAGGGCGGCTACTGCTTTTTCGCGGTATTCTTCTTTGCCGGTTTTACGCAGCAAGGCTGTGTAAGTGGCACCGCGAAATTTAGCAGCGTAATAACGGCCCATATAACCCCATGCTTTAAAGTCGGCAATGGTTTCATCGAGGTCGGCATCTTTTGTGTGTGGTACGGTTTCCGCGCCATTTAACAGGATGGCGGCGGCGGCATCCAGCTTATCAGCAATTTCAAAGGGGGTTATCTTATTGGTTTTGCCTTCGGCATTGGCGTAATCGGCTATTGATATTACATTTTGCACAGGCAGTTCTGCTGATGCGATCATGTTGTTCAGATCAAAAAATCCCTGCCTGTTGTAGCTCCCTTCCATGTGCATCTCAAAATCGTTGGGCTTAAAGCACAGCTTATCAATCCACGATATCACATCCGCCGTTGCCGACCATGTGGTGTACAGTTTATCTACATCCGTACCCGGGAAACGCAGCTTTAGCTGGTCCTTATAAAAGCTGACAGGCAAATTTGGGTTATAACCCGCACGACCCCAGATCATAAAGCTGTACCAGTTTTTGTCTATCTCTGTTTTGCCGTAAACTTCGGCGTTCTTGCTGCTGAAATCCCTGCCGTACATATAACCATCGGGCCCAATTACATAGCCCGGCGAAATATCTGTAGGGAAGTTTTTCATAAATTGTTCAGCGTACATCGGCGCGCCCCAGCGGTAGATGAAAATATCATCATTACGCACATTCTGCCATATTTTTAGCTTGTACTTTTCGGCATCGGCGCGGTAAATACTGTCAAACCACGGCGGACTAACCGTTGAATACATCTTGGATCTTGAATACTTAAACTCACTTTCAAACGGACCCGTATATCCTTTAAAGGCCTCTTTAACCAGTTCCATTTTGGTGTAGTGCTGCCTGAAGATGAATTTTACCTTTTTCAGTGCCGGGTTAGCCTTTTGGGCATCCATCATCCCCTCGCCAAAGGTTTGGGCCAGCCAGTTTTCAATGGTGTACTTGCCGGTTAGTTTGGTATCCAGGTTCTCGCCAGCGGTAACGCCCATTGCAGTTACATTAGGGTAGGTTAGCAAAAACTGCTTAACACTTTTGCGGGTATAATCAATGGCAACGGGGTCGTCCTGTTTTTCTTTGATGTTGTGCTTGCCCTCGGCGCCGTTAACAAACACGCTCCAGTTATACCACTGTATCTCAATGCCACGGTCGTTGGCGTACTTAAACACTTTTTTCCAGAAAGCAATTTTTTCGTCGATGCTGATCTTTTTTACGATGTGCATTGTTTTACCCTTCAGATCATCCAAAACATAAACATCATCCAGCGCTACATCGGGGTACTCGGGTACTTTAATCATCGACGGAAATTGATGCAAACTCCAAAACGATAGTACATTATACCGATACCGCGCCAGGTTATCCAAATAGTTTTGCCAGTAGCTAAAATCCCACATGGTGATGATGTTGTTCTGCGCGGCTGTGCCTTCGTCGGCATAGCTTGGTGTGCGGGCATCCAGGGGGATATTGAACTTAATGCCGCGTTTAGCTATGTAGGGCTTATCGGCAAATGGCTTTATAGCTGATAATGATTTGTGCAAGGATAGCTGGTCGGCCAGCTCTGTTAAGCCATACATTATGCCGGTAGCATCGCCTCCGCTTAAAACGTAGGCAGCGCCCTGCTTTTTAAAGGAATATGCCTGTGGTTTTAAGGTTGAGGTAACAACTGTTTTTACAGCAATTGCCCCTGCCGCGCTTTTAGCAAGCGGAATGTTTTGGGCCGCCATTGCTTTTTCTAATTGGGCAACGCCGAACACTTGTTGGGGCTGATTCTTATTGTAATTTATATAGATAGCTTGTTTTTGCTGCGCGATGACGGACACGCAAGTCAGCATGCATATGGCTGCAGATAACAGGAACTTCTTCATGGCAACAATTGGTTTATATGCAAGTTATTACTAAAATCCAATTTATGAACGGCAGATCTTCCTAATAAATAATATAGTAGCTAATGTTTAACGGTGGGTTGTTCACCAGGGGTGGTTGAAAATTGAGCAAAGGGAGGGTAGGGTAATATCCCATGAATAGACAGCAAGAATTATCGCCGGGCTATTTACTCACCCCGACTTCGCTACGCTTGTCACCCCTCTCTGCGCAAGCGCAAAGAGGGGGTATTAATTCAACTTTTTTCTTCCCCTCTTTACACCGAAGGTGAAGAGAGGGTGGTCCAGCGCAGCGTCGACCGGGTGAGTCAAATAGTCCGCTTGGTATTACAAACGTTGTATATCTAACGCCAGGCTATTGCTCTTGGGAGGGTGTAGGGAGGGGTTTAGCCCGCTTTATTAAACCCTTTCCCGCTAACGCACAGCCAGCCGCACCCTTCCCCGGGGAAGGAGTTTTAAAGGTTTTAATATTCCTCGGTTATTTACCCAGCCACTGCTCAATCTGCAGCATATTACCCCAGGGGCAGCGCACCCGTATATACAAACGCCCGTTAGCTTTTCGCGTTTCTCCCTCCTGCTTTGCGCCGCCGCGCATCATGTTTTTAACAAATGCAGCGGCATCTTTCACCTCGAAAGCGATATAGCTTACCTCAAAGCCTAGTTTAGTGTAGTCGCGTACATCGCCGGTAGTTAAAAATTCCATAGCCATGTTACGACCGGGATCACCCACATAGGGTATGCGGTAATTACTTACAGGCCGCACAGAATCTGCCGGATCTTTCGACCATGGAATGGTCAATCCCATAAATTCCACATACCACAAAGCTGCTTCTTTGTTATTGCTCATGTTAAGCGCCAGGTGCTCAAATCGCGGTGAGCCGGGCGTACGCTTATAATAGGGCCGCACGCGGCTGATCAGCTGGATCATTAACCCGTTTGGGTCGCGCATGTCTATTACCGCGTCGCCAATAGCGTTCAGGCGCGAATCGGTATTGTACTTGCCGCCTGCTTTTAAAATGTTGTTCTCCCATTTGTGGATATCATCCGTCTCAATAGCTATATGGCAGGCATTGAAGGATATATCATTGTAGTTGTTTTTCTGTGCGGCATCTGAAAAGAATTTGATGCGGAAGTTCTTGCCGGCGTCGCTAACGTAGGCGTCAGCACCCTCGGTAGTCACCAAAAAACCAAGCGTGTTATGGTACCATTGCGCCGCTACTTTTACATTAGGCACGTTAAAAGCCACATACTTAAGGGAGATGTTCTGGGCCGATGCCACTAAACAAAACATCACCATAAAAAGCATTGTTATATATCTCATATTTATAATTGCAATAGCTAAAATTACCGTTTAAAAGGCTAAAACTAAGATAATACCTACATTTGTGATACAACCCTCAAATACATTTTGCTGTGAATGTGAAAAAGATTTTAACCCTGATATTTATTTGTACTTCGTTGTCGTCAATGGCGCAAATTAAACCCATAACGGCTGCCGATCTGGATTACCGTAAAGATGGCAACGGCAGTTATTTGCTGGTTTTAAAAAGGGGCCAGTCGCTTATTGCAAGCCTGAATGCTTTTATGCAAAAGGAAAAACTCCCCGGTGCAAGTATATCCGGTTTGGGAGCCGTGGAGAATGCTGAGATTGCATATTACGATCTGGTAAAAAAGAAATATAAATATCAAAAGTTTGTCCCATCAATGGAAGTGTTGTCGCTTAACGGCAACCTGGGCACTTTTGAAGGGGCGCCTATAGTGCATGCGCATGTTGCCCTTGCCGACTCCAATTATGTTGTGCGAGGCGGGCATGTTAAAGAGGCTGTGGTTTCTTTAATATTAGAGATAACCATAGTGCCTACAACAAAACCCATTACCCGCGAATGGAACAAAGAGTTTAATGAGCTGCGCACGATGACGAAGGTTAAGGAAGATTAAATTTATTATGTCATTGCGAGCGCAGCGTGGCAATCGCAAGGAGAAAAGCCGCCGCGCATAGTTCGCGATTGCTTCGTACCTCGCAATGACAGCCACAGCTTACGACGTTTTATTAAACTCCCCAAAGTGCCACAATACACCCGCCGGGTCATGCATAAAGCACTCGCGACCCCACGACTCGATACGTATCGGCGTAAGCTTTACGCCGGGATATTTGGCAGGCAGATCCAACGCTTTCAGTTCATCGTAATAGCGCTCAACATCATCAACCTCTAAAAACAGCATGCTGTTCTCTATCCATTCTTTAGCGTAATAACGCTGCAAATAAAACGCAAGCATGCCGGTTTTAAAAACGGACATGCTATTGTCTATCACCGTTTCTTCAAAACCAAGATCGCTGTAAAAACTGCGCGAAATATCGAAGTTTTTTGATCCGATAAAAGGGCGCAGGGATATGGCGTTGTGGTGCATGGAGGTATGTTTATGTCAAACTTACTAAATACTGGTAAATTCCCCACGACCTTCTTTATAATGATGGGTTTAAAACCCATCGCTATGACAGCATCCCGTTACCTGAATGTTTTGCCCGTTTTTTGTTTCCTGTTATTTTATACCTAAATTAGTTTTCTGCCAAACTCTGCCTATGTTTAAAAAGACCATCCTCTTTCTGCTTTGCACTATCTGCTTTATCACCGCCTTAGCTCAAAAGCTGCAATCTCCTGATGAGTTTTTGGGGTATAAGCTGGGCTCGCAGTTTACCAGTCATTATCGCCTGGTTGATTATTTCAGATATGTGGCAGCCACCTCCAAGCAGGTTAAACTGGTGCAGTATGGCACAACTAACGAGGGCAGGCCGCTTATGACTATGTTCATTGCATCCGCAGAAAACATTGGCAAGCTGGAAAACATACGAGCAAATAACCTGCGCCTGGCAGGGCTTGATAAAGGCACTGCCGCAAGTACCGGCGCTCCGGTTATAATTTGGCTCAGTTATAATGTACATGGTAATGAGCCATCGTCAAGCGAGGCAGCTATGCAAACTTTGTATGATATGGCTAACCCCGCAAATACCCGTACACAGGCCTGGCTTAAAAACGCGGTAGTGGTTATTGATCCCTGCCTTAACCCTGACGGGCGCGAACGCTACGTAAATTACTTTAACTCTGTAAAAGGTGTTACGCCAAATGTGGATCCATCATCGCGAGAGCATAACGAGGGATGGCCCGGTGGTAGGGTTAACCACTATTACTTTGACCTTAACCGCGACTGGGCCTGGCAGGTACAAAAGGAAACGCAGGAGCGCATGGCGCTTTACAACAAATGGCTGCCGCAAATACACGTCGATTTTCATGAGCAGGGTTATAACTCGCCCTATTATTTTGCGCCGGCCGCGCAGCCTTTTCATAAGGATATAACCGCCTGGCAGCAGGAGTTTCAGACCACCATTGGCAAAAACAACGCTAAGTATTTTGACCAAAACGGCTGGCTGTATTTTACCCGCGAGGAGTTTGACCTGCTGTACCCATCATACGGCGACACCTACCCCATTTACAACGGCTCTGTTGGTATGACGTATGAGCAGGGTGGGATAGGCGCGGGTCTGGCGGTTACTACCCGCACCGGCGATGTGCTTACACTGGCAGATCGGATCACCCATCACCACTCCAACAGTTTAAGTACGATTGAAACAGCTGCCGAGCATGCGCAGAAAGCGGTACAGGAGTTTAAGAAATATTTTGACGTCGCTACCGCTACCCCGGTGGGCGATTATAAAACCTATGTTATTAAAAATGATAATGAGGATAATTTAACTGCTTTAAGCAAACTGCTTGATCATAATGGGATTGAGTATCGCCTTGGGGCGAAAGGCAGCTTTACAGGCTTTGATTATTTTACGGGGAAGAACGCTCAATTTACCATTGCCGCGAAGGATATGGTGATAAGCGCCTATCAGCCAAAATCGGTTTTACTGAATGTGCTGTTTGAGCCCAAAACCTTCGTGGCCGATTCAAATACTTATGATATAACTGCCTGGTCCTTGCCCTATGCGTATGGCCTGAGAACCTACGGCCTTAAAGACGCTATACAACTTACAGCGGCAAGCCCCGCAAAACCCGCAAAGGAACCGATTGCCAGCAGCACCTACGCTTATATAGCCACCTGGAAATCTGTTGAGGATGTAAAGTTTCTGGCTGCACTGTTAACCGAAAAAGTAAAAGTGCGTTTCTCTGAGCGCGCGTTTGAGGTTAGCGGTCAGCAATTTGCTCCGGGCTCATTAATTATAGCAAAGGCGGGAAACGACCGGCCGGATCTGGATGAACTGATAAAACGTATGGCGGTAAAATTTGGCCGGAAACCTGTACCGCTTTCCTCCGGATTTGTTGAGAAAGGTGCCGACTTAGGCTCGGGCACAGTGCGGTATATTAAGCCGCCCAAAATTATGGTAATTGCCGGTACCGGTGTGGCGGCGGAGAACATGGGAGAGGTTTGGCACTTTTTTGATCAGCAAATTGGCTTCCCGGTCACCATCGTTCGGCATAGCGATATAGGCAAGGTTAAGTTGGCAGATTTTAACGTCATCATTCTTCCTGATGGCCCGTATGATGATTTTAAGGCGGACCGAATAGCTGATTGGGTAAAGGATGGCGGCAAACTGATAGCCATGGGTAGCTCCATAAAACAGCTTACAGAAAAGCAGGGCTTTGCTATTAAGGATGTGGATAGCGTTGATACCGACAAAAAGAAAGACAAACCTGAAGTTAAAATGTATGAAGACAGGCAGCGCGATGCTTTTAATACTAACGTAGCGGGTGCCATTTATAAAGTTGATCTGGATAACAGCCACCCACTGGCTTTTGGTTATCCTGATTTTTACTATACCCTAAAGCTTGACGATGCTTTATACGGGTTACTGGACGACGGCTGGAACGTGGCCACTATGAAAAAAGACGCCTACGTGGCGGGCTTGGTAGGAAGTAAAAGCAAACAAAAGCTAAGCAAAGGCGGCCTGTTGTTCGGTGTGCAAAACATGGGCCGAGGCTCGGTAGTTTACATGGTTGACGATCCTTTGTTCCGCGGATTTTGGGAAAACGGTAAACTGCTTTTCTGTAACGCGGTATTTATGGTTGGGCAGTGATTCAGTTGGCAGTTTTCAGTTAGCAGATACTATTGCGATTGCGAAGATTTAATTAGATGCTTGGTTGTATAATTAAAGTCTTAGTTATAAATTGTGATGCCAATTGCCTTTAAACCAATAAATAGCCAAGTATATGCCACGTATACTTACACCACATAAGCTTCGCTATTGCCTTTTACTGCTGCTTTTAATAAGCAGTACTGTTCTTCGCGCCCAAGCCATAATTGGAAAAGTTATCGCCTCGCATAGCGAAAAACAGAAGGAACAACCTGCCGAAAAACTCTACCTGCAGTTAGATAAAACCAATTATGGGGTAAGCGATACCTTGCGTTTCAAAGCCTATTTATTCAACGCGTCAATTTTAAACGCTTCGGCAAAAAGCAATATTGTTTATATAGAGCTGAGCGATGAAAACAATATGGTACAAGCACGCAGGTTGGTACAGTTAACTAACGGTATTGGCTGGGGCAGTATCCCGCTGGTAAAAAGAGACTTCGCCGAAGGGGGTTATACCCTGCGCGCCTATACCCAATGGATGCTCAATTTTGATGAAAGCCAGGTATTTAAGCAGCAGTTTTATGTAAGTAATATTGATAAGTATAAATGGCTCATCAATGTTAATTCTACGGTTAAAGACAACACAGCGCAGTTAAATGTAAAACTGACGGGGATAGATAAAAAGCCGATAGCATCACAGCGCGTTCTTTTTGGCGTAAGGCAGGGCGAAAGCCTGATCCGCAGTGACCGGCCGCAGACCACATCCATAACCGGCGAGTTAAATATCCCCCTGGCCGTAAAAGATAACCCCGCGCCTGTTTATGCCTCTTTACACAAAGGCACTTATGGCGATATTAATGAACAGGTATATAAGTTCCCAATAATTTATAACCGACCGGAAAAGGCCGATATACAATTTATGCCCGAAGGCGGACACCTGGTAGCCGGAATTAAAACTAAGGTCGGTGTAAAAGCCATTGGCGAAAATGGCAAAGGGTTAAATGTATCCGGCAACATACTCAACAGCCTTACCAACAGGCAGGTGGGCAGCTTTGTGGCAAGTGCTACAGGCATGGGCAGCTTTGATTTCGTGCCTGTGGCGGGATTGGCTTATAAAGCGGTTGTTGATCTGCCCGGGGGCGTAAAAAAAGAATACCCGTTCCCCGAAGTAAAAGCGGTAGGAACCGTACTAAGCGTCATTAACCCACAGCAATCCGATTCGGTAATAATAAACATAACATCGTCGCCAGGCTTAAATAATTACTATATGTTGCTAGGGCAATCAAAGGAGAAAGTGTGTTTTGCGGCTAAGGTGGTTTTGGCAAATAACTCCAAAACCGTAAAAGCCCCAAAAACCGCGTTTGCAAGCGGTATAGTGCGCTTTACGCTGCTAAGTGAGCAGTTGACAACGCTTAATGAACGCATTGTCTACATCGACCACAAAGACAACCTGAAAATAACCATAACCTCGCATCAGAAAACTTATGCTCCGCAGGATAGCATTGCATTAAACGTGCAGGTAACAGATAAAGACAATAACCCCGTGAAAGGCACATTCTCCATGAGTGTAATAACCGCCCAGCCGGATTCCGGCAAGGTTAAAAATTCTATCTTAACGAATCTGCTATTAACGTCAGACATTAAAGGCGAAATAGAAGATCCTATGTATTTCTTGACAAGCGGACATGAAAAACAGCTGGATGATCTGCTATTAACGCAAGGGTGGACCGGGTTTGACTGGAAGGACGTTATGCAACCCCCAAAGCCAATGAAGTTTAAAGCCGAAATGGGTTATTCCGTAAGCGGCAAGGTGGATAAGTTGTTTAATAAGCCTGTAAAAGATGCCAACATAAGCATAACCAGCATAAAGCCCATAATGGTAGATAATACAAAGAGTGATGAAGAGGGTTATTTTGAATTTACCGATCTGCCGCTTGCTGATTCATCGGCTTTCTTCCTAAACTCCACCAATGAAAAAGGCCGGAAAAGCACCTTTGATATAACACTTGATAAACCGGAACGGCCCGTATTTGCCAAAAATATACTACAAATGCCCTGGTACGTAAACACCGATACCGCCATACTAAAACTGGTAGATACCGTGCTGCTTAACCAGTTCAGTAACGAAAAATTAAGCGGGATGGGTAATGTTTTAGGAGAGGTAAATATTAAGGAAAGACGAATTGTGCGCAACTCGCTTAACCTTAACGGACCGGGCGAGGCGGACCAGGTAATTGATACCCGCGAAATTGAAAAGGAACCTAAAATGTCTTTGCTGGAATTGTTGAAGAAAAAAGTAAAAGGGTTCAGAACACAAGGCCTTCGGCCGGCCGTGCGCTACTTTATAGGTAGTAATGAAATAACGGGGATGATATTTGACGGCATTAATCCCGATCAATTTTATATAAGGTGGCTGGATTTACTTGATTATTATACCAGCGACGATATTGCGGGCGTAGAGGTAATGGATTTTTATCATAACTCTAGATATTTCCTCAAGTTTCGTCCGAAGGTAAAAAGCCCGGTACCGGCTTATTTAGAGATAACAACCAAAGGCTTGGACGGCCCCTTTTTGAAAAAGACAAATGGCTATGTAATGCACAGGGCACCGGTGCTGGCTTTGGCCAAAGACTTTTACCGGCCAAGGTATACCATAAAAAGCGCCGCAGTTGCAGCCCTTGATGAGCGAACTACCATCCATTGGGAACCTAATATTGTTACAGATAAAGATGGTAAGGCAACGGTGAGCTTTTATGCGGCAGGGCAGGCAGCAACCTATACAGTAACAATGGAAGGCAGTAATATGGACGGGAGTTTAGGCTCGGATGTGAGCCATATCAGCGTAAAACAAGAGCGGTAAATCCATTAGAGTTTGTTCGCCTTGTTCACACACGCAAGCGGAAAAAGCAAATGGCAGACAATTAACGGCCTGCCATCGCTCTATGTATAACTAACCTCCGCTAACTCGGCTTTTTTCAGCCTCCGCGCCGCTGCGTATTTGCCGTGCTTTTATGTTGGTACTGCCAAAATTATAGGCCACATTTAAGCGAAACACACGGGTGTCGCTTTTTTGCCTTATCTGGAAGTTGTTGCCCAGCGCGTTGCTGTTAAGATCGTTCCTTAAAGTGTTAAATACGTCATTTAAGGCTACTTTTACAGTTAGTTTTTTATTGGCGAAAGATCGGCTCACACCGGCGTCAATAGAATAGCGGGGAAATATATAATATATACCATAAGCTAAGGCTGAGTTATAATTGCCGGTTATCTCGGCCTTAAACTTGGCAACGGTAAGGGTTTGGGTAGACTTGACTGTAAAAGCCGCCCGTCCATTATCAACATTGCCGCCGGCAAAGTTATCTGATTTAAAGCCCAGGTAGAAACCGTTAAAATTGACGTTGCCCGACCACCATTTTGCTATTTTATAGGGCGAGTAAATATTAACACTGTAGCTTTCCTGTGTCCTTAAGTTATCATTGGTTTGATAAGTTGTATTGGTTCCGGGCAAAGGCAATATAAGTTCGGTTATAACATCGGTGGTATGGCTATATCCTAAACCTACCGTGATAGTTTTGTTGTAAGTATAGTTAAGCTCAAAGTTGTTGGTATACTGTGGCTTAAGGAATGAGTTGCCCTTGCTGTAAGTGTAAGGATCAAGATAATAGATAAAAGGATTGAGATTGCTGTAATTCGGCCTGTCTATACGACGGCTGTAAGAAAAACCCAGGTCGTTCTTTTTGCCAAACGAGTGATTAATAAATACGCTTGGGAAAAAGTTAAGATAACTGCGTTTAACCGTTTGGCTACCTACAAGGTCACCCTCAGATTCGGTATTCTCTGCCCGCAGGCCAACTTGTATGGATCCATTTTTAAACTCGTGGTTCAGGTTGGTGTAGGCGGCAGCTATCTGCTCAGTATATATAAACCTGTTAGTGCGGCCCGCGTCGTTCACAAAAGCGGTACCGTCAAATTTTTGCGCGCGCAGATCGTTGTCTGTTTTTACGCTGCTAACTTTTATACCGCTTTCAAACTTCCATGTCTTACTAAGTGGTTTTGTATAGTCGGCTTTGCCCGAATATATTTCAATTGAAGATGGACTCTGATTGCGTAGTAGCAATGGCTTTTTGTCTGCATCCGGATCTGGCTTACCGTCCGGTAAAAAGTAATAGGTATCATAGGTAGCGACAGAATTATTGTTGAACTTTGAATAATCAAGGTCAATGGCCAAGTCCTGCCCAAGGGTATCTATTTTGTAACGATCATTAAGATTAAAAGCAATGTTTTTATAACGGTTTTCAACATTTGATGCCGTGTTTAAATAGGATTTTAGTGTACGCGATGGGTCGCTTATATCAGTATGATTGTCAATTAAATCACGTCCGCCATTTGTATAGCCGCTTGCCACTACTCCGAAAGTGTTTTTACTGCTCGTTTCCAGATCAGCACCTATGTTAAAGTTGTTGTAATAGTTTTTATTTGTCATTTTGCTGAGCTGGTCAAAATAAGGCGTTGTACTGCCTGCAATCACACGGTTTATCCCGATCTCGCGGTAGCGGTTGTTATCGCCGCGGCTTATAGTACCGAAAATGTTGAGTGGGCCGTTTTTGTGATTAATATTCAGGCTCGTGGCATCGCGAAAATTCTTACCGCGCGAAACACCTTGTGAAAGACTACCGTTGGTGCCTTTTTGTTTGTTCTTTTTTAGTTTGATATTGATGATGCCCGAATTTCCCGCCGCGTCATATTTAGCCGATGGATTGGTTATGATCTCAATAGTCGAAATAGTATTCCCATCTGTAGAACGTAATAAAGTGGCCAGCTGCGCCGACGATAGATAAGTAAGCTTATCGTTTATCATTACCGTAACACCCTGCTTGCCACGCAGACTGATGTTGTCATCTTTATCAACGGTAACACCCGGCGCGCGCTCCAATATTTCCATAGCGGTGTTGCCTGCAGCAAGTATGCTGTTCTCAACATTCATTACGGTGCGGTCAACTTTACGTTCTATTAATGGTTTAGCGGCGGTTATGTTAACCGCGTTAAGCGTTTTGGGGGCTTCTGCCAGGGTTATAGTAGGTACGGCGATCTGTGTGGTGCCATCGGCAGTAAATGCTGCACTCCGCCCCTTAGCGTAACCAACAGATGTGGCTTTTATAAGGTAACTGCCTTTAGCAATGTTGTCAAAAAAGTAAGCGCCTTTCTCATCAGTAAGTGCGCCCTTTACAATTGTCGAATCGGTTGCACGCAGCAAACTTACTGTTGCAAATTCAACCGGTTTTGAGGTGCCATCTTTAATTGTGCCTGTTACTTTATTGGTTTGCGCCTGCGCCGTACCGGCGCCGATAAAAAAGAATAGCGCTAATATGTATATTGAAGTAAAAAAATGTTTCATAAACGTTGTGTTTTGGCAAAAAAGTTCCGCTAAAAGAAATCGCTTTCTTTTTTAAGATGTTATTAATGTTTTATGTTGATTAAACCGCCGTACAAGCCGGTGGCTGTTTGTTATCCAGCGCAATTGTGCGCATTTTACATTAAGATGCAAAAACAGGGGGTGAGGTTACAAACAATTTTATTTTTTATTGCCGGGAAGCAATTCACTTTTGTTAAGTACAGGGAAAAGCGGCAAAATAACGTCCTTAACTACTGAGAAGTAGCGGCGTTGCGCCTTCGCATTAAAAACGCCACCTGCCGTAACATTTTTTAAAATCAAAGAGGCTGATGGTGCAGCAGCTTGGTAAAATGTTAATATAAGCCCGCTGAATAGCAGCAGGCTTATATATTTCATGTATGTGGTAAACATTTTCACGTTTATTTTACAATTTTCACGCTATCGGGTTTTGCTGTAACCAGGGTATCAACTTTGCACTCCAGGCCATTCGCGGTCATTATAAAGGCAGCTTTTTTATCATCTTGCCATTTATTCTTCTCCTTGCATTGGTACAGATCAACGCCCCATACATAACGGTTCATCTCATCATCAATAATAATCACAGCATTCATAGGTACTTTCAATGTAAGGTGTATGTCCTGATCATGCCATGATGTGCCGCTTACACGCTCTAAACGCCTGTCAAATTTTAAAACAGAATCTTGCTGACTAAACAAATAGCGGGTGCCGCGGGCATTAAACAACGCATTCTCATAGCTGCTGCCTTTTGACCGGTAGGTTTGCACTAATACGGGCTGGGCTACGTCGCTTCTTTCTATGCTGATAGACATGTTTTCGGGCTCGTTGCGTCCAAAGTCTTCATCGTCAACATTAATAGTACCATTAAAGCCAGGCTTTATATCTAAACGTGTGCTGTCGGCACCGGTAAGGTATTTAACATCATTCAGCTTAAGATAGTAGGTGTTATTTGATGAGGGAAGCAATGGCGCTGTTTGGGTAAAACTTGCCGATGCGCGAAACCCTTTGCCTACTTTGGTACCATAGTATAGGCCAGTGCCAATAGCAAAGATCCATACAGTTAACATCACCATTGCCGACGAACGGCTAAGCGATTGCGTGTTGAATATCGCTTTTAAAATAAGCAATATAATAGCAAGCACGGGTATAAAAAGACCCAGGAAGACCGAAAAGCAGATCCAGATAAAATATTCATTATCAATAACGCTGAATGGGAATATATCAAGCGGCCCCGTGTTCCATATCAGCACAAGCGCAAGACAAACTATCAGGGCAATGGCCATCGCAAAAAAGTCGAGCAAAATAAATATGCCTAATATTTTAACAAGCAGTTTGCCCGATGTGCTGAAAAAACGCCCCAAATGATAAAACAGATCGCCAAAAAAGTCTCTCAATCTGTAAATAAAAGGTTTGGCTTCGGCCCTAAAGTCGTCTGCACGGCTTTTTACAGCGCTCATTTCTTCTTCCAGGTTATCCTTAAAGCCTTGCAGTGTTAGCTTTTGCCCCTTCATGGCCATACGGTCGGCGCGACTAACGGCTCTTGGTATCACTATCCATAATATGATATACAGGACAACGCCCAGGCCGCCAATGCATGCAGTTAGTGCAAATAATAGTCTGAACCAAATTGCCGAGATATTGAAGTAATTACCAAGCCCGGCACAAACTCCTGCAACCAGGCGTAAGTCAGGATCGCGAAACAGGGTGCGTGTACCGCCGGAATAGTCATAAGCACTAAAGTGTTGATTAGGAACAGCGTCTTCGTCTGCATGTTCAAAATCTTCAACCGTACCCATCTGGTTTATAACGGCTTTAATATCGGCCTCTACAATAACCTGCCTGTTTTCGCGGCTAAGCATTTCAGAGAACATCTCCGCAATGCGGTTCTCAATATCCGTGGTGATCTCGTGGCTGTCTGCTGAGTTAAGAAAATGGCGCTTAACGTCCGTCATGTAGCTTTTAAGTATCTCGTAAGCATCTTCTTCAATATGGAAGACAATGCCGTTTATGTTTATTATAATAGTTTTATTCATGATGCAATTTTTTCAGGGTTTAATTATTTTTTCCAACAGCGGTTTGTACAGCAAAAACCAGCTCGTTCCAGGTAGTATCTAACTGTTCAAGCACTTTTCGCCCCTCGTCAGACAGCGAGTAATACTTTCGCGGCGGGCCAGATGTGGATTCAACCCAGTTATAAGTTAGCAGCCCATTGTTTTTAAGGCGCGTTAATAGCGGATATAAGGTGCCCTCAACTACAAGCAACTGTGCTTTTTTTAGTTCGGCAATTATATCAGAGGCGTAGGTCTCATCGCGGGCGATGATGGAGAGTATACAATACTCAAGTATACCCTTACGCATTTGTGTTTGTGTGTTCTCTGCGATCATGATACAAAGATATATGTTTTAAAATGTATTATGCAATACATAGTACTAAAATAAATTAATTATTTTTTTTAAACTTATAATTCAACTTTTTTTTTCATTGTTTTTGTGAAATTATTTGTGAATTCAATAATGTAACACTACTTTTATGATTAATTAACTATTAACTGATCTTATTATTTAACACATGAAAAAACTTCTACTAGTAAGTTTGTGTGTGCTGGTGTTATGCGTAACACAAGTATTTGCACAAAACCGTACGATTACTGGTACGGTTACGGCCAAAGACGATGGCTTACCCATTCCGGGAGCGACAGTAAAAATTAAAGGCACTGATATTGGTGTACCTACCGATGCCAGTGGCAAATTCTCCATTTCTGCACCAGACAATGCGGTGCTTTTAATCTCTTTTGTAGCTTACACCACACAGGAAGTGCCTGTAGCTGGCAAAAGCGTAGTGAATGTTACGCTTGCAGCTGACAATAAACTATTAAGTGAGGTCGTGGTAACATCTTTGGGTGTAACCAGTGAGAAAAGAACGCTGGGTTACGCGCAAACCACGGTGAAAAACTCTACCATCAACGCATCTTCGCCAATTGGTTTGTTAGGCGGCTTGCAAGGTAAAGTTGCCGGTGTTACTATTTCAAACGTGTCAGGTTCGCCGGGTGGTACTACTAAGGTGATATTAAGAGGTTACTCTTCTATTACCGGAAGCAACCAGCCGCTTTATGTTATCGATGGTGTTCCATTTAATAACTCTCGTCTTGGTTCAGACAACAACTACGATTTTGGTAACGCTGCAAATGATATTGATCCTAACATGGTTGATAACATTTCAATCCTTAAAGGTTCTGCTGCAACCGCGCTTTACGGTTCACGCGGTTCAAAAGGTGTTATATTAGTTACCACCAAAAAAGGTAAAGCCGGCAGGCCGGTAGTTGAGTTTAACTCAGGCGTATCTTTAACCAATGTGGCTATAACTTATAACCCGCAGAATACTTTCGGGCAAGGTTGGGGCGGAGAGTTCATTCTATCTGAAAACGGTAGCTGGGGCCCAAAACTTGACGGTGTAGTTAGGCCATGGGGCGCTACAGGCGCTGGTACCGGTGCATCCATCGGTAACAAGCAACTGATTAAACCATTTTCAGCAATAAAAAATAACGTGGCAGATGCTTTTGATACCGGCGTGGAACTGAATAACAATGTTCAGGTAAGCGGAGGCACAGATGTATCGCAATACTTTATCTCATACGGTAACGTATATAGTAACGGCGTTTTGCCGGGCACACCTGATCTTTACAGAAAAAACAATTTCTCGATCAGACAATCTGCCAAATTCAACAAGTTCTCTGTAGATGTATCTTTAAACTATGCTAACAACAAACGTAATGTTGTTCAAACCGGTCAGGGAACCGGTAATGCTGATACGTTTTATGAAGCGTTATTACAGATACCTACCGATGTTCCGATCAAGGACTTAAGAAACTACAAAAATGAGTTTTTTAACGTTGATAACTATTTTACACCATTTGCATTCAACCCTTTTTACTCATTAGGTGAGAACGGTGCAAGGCAAACAAGTAACAGGTTTTATGGCAATATCAACTTAAACTATAAGGCTTTAGACTGGTTGACAATAAACTTCCAGCAAAGCGCGGATATATCGGGTGTTTATTTGAAAACCTGGTATGCTAAAACCAGGCCTTCTGCCGGTAGCTGGAACGACGGTAAAAACGTGGAAGCCACTCCACTTACCCCATCACCAGGTGGTGTAACAGATGCGGCAAATAATCTTTTTGAATACGACAGCAAATTACAGGCGTTGGTTGACAAA
>CBFGNU010000050.1:0-17541 GCA_965650195.1 uncultured Mucilaginibacter sp.
GCTTTACAGTTTAATGAACTATGCCGGCCTTGCATTAGGTACATGGTATCCCAAAGGTGGCTTCGGCAGCGTTATCCAAGCTATGCAGACCGTAGCAGAAAGACAGGGTGTTAAATTTTATACCGATGTAACCGTTACCGGGTTTGACATAAGAGATAGAAAAATATCATATATCCATACAAATGTTGGTAATCGTGTGGTTGACGGAGTGATAGGCAGTGCAGATTACCATCATATAGATCAGCAACTGTTGAGACCGCAATACCGCAACTATACGCCCAACTATTGGCAAACCAGGGTAATGGCACCGTCTGCTTTGATATTTTACTTGGGCGTAAAGAAGAAAATTGAAAAACTTAAGCATCATAACTTGTTTTTCGACGAAGATCTCCAGGTGCATGCACAGGAGATTTATCGCGAGCCCAAGTGGCCATCAAAACCTCTCTTTTACGTTTGTTGCACGTCAAAAACTGATGATAGCGTGGCTCCTGAAGGCCACGAAAATATATTTATACTAATGCCATTAGCTGTAGACGTATTAGATGCGGAGGAAATACGAGAGCAATATTTCGATACTGTTTTGAAACGACTTGAAGCTTATTGTGGTGAAAGTATTAACGATCAGCTTGATTATAAAAAAAGTTACTGTATAGCGGATTTTAAAGGCGACTATAACGCATTTGCCGGAAACGCTTACGGGCTGGCAAATACTTTAAGGCAGACGGCTATACTTAAACCATCCATCCGAAGTAAAAAAGTTGACAACCTATTTTTTGCCGGTCATTTGACAGTACCCGGTCCAGGCGTACCCCCTGCTATTATTTCTGGCAACGTAGCCGCCAATCAATTATTAAAATACCTTAAAAGCTAAAGCCTATGAAAGAAAAATTTGATCAACTGTCGGCTGAGTGCAGCAAATTAACCACAAGGCGGTATAGCACCAGCTTCTCGTTAGGGATACGTTTTCTGGATAAGGATTTACATGACCCAATATATGCCATTTACGGGTTTGTAAGGTTGGCAGATGAAATTGTAGACAGTTTCCACGACTACGACAAGCAAGTATTGCTGAATCAATTTAAAAAGGACTGTTTTGAGGCAATTGAAAATGGTATTAGTCTTAACCCTATACTCAACTCATTTCAGCAAGCGGTGCATTGTTACAGCATTGACCATCAATTGATAAATCAGTTTCTTGAGAGTATGGAGATGGACCTTGGCAGGCACAACTATACTCAACAAAAGTATGAGGAATATATTCTGGGATCGGCAGAGGTAGTTGGTCTAATGTGCCTTTACGTTTTTACAGGCGGTAATCAGCTAATGTTTGAAGAGCTTAAGCCTCGCGCAATGAAACTTGGCGCAGCGTTTCAGAAGATCAACTTTTTGCGTGATATTGGAGCCGATTATCTGCAACTGAACAGAACTTATTTTCCCGGTGTTGACCTGGCTCAATTTACAGAAACCGACAAGCGTAAGATAGAGCTTGATATAGAGGCCGATCTTTGTGAAGCATTGAAAGGTATACGGGCGTTGCCAAGATCGTCAAGGAGGGGAGTTTTCCTGGCATACCGGTATTATCAGAAATTATTCGAGAAAATTAAGTTAGCCGGCGCATGTACCGTTTTTTCAACAAGGTTCCGCATATCTAACAGCCGTAAAATAGCGTTGTTGTTTGATACCTTGCTTAAACACAAATTGAACTGGATTTAGTCAGAAATATAATAATAGCGTATGGAAAGTGTGATATTAGTAGACGAGAAGGACTTGGAAGTTGGCGTTATGGAAAAAATGGAGGCGCACCTCACCGGCACTTTACATCGGGCTATTTCAATATTTATATTTAATGAGAAAGGCGAATTTTTGCTGCAGCAGCGTGCCCAAGAAAAATATCATTCGGGCGGAAAGTGGAGCAATACCTGCTGCAGCCACCCGCGCCCGGGTGAAGATCTGATAGATGCAGCGAACAGAAGACTGAAAGAAGAAATGGGAATAAGTTGCAAGCTTATCCATTGGTTCAGTTTTATTTATCGCGCAGAACTGGACAACAATCTGGTGGAACACGAGTATGACCACGCTTTTATAGGCATATGCGACGAACGGCCAGTTCCCGACCCAAACGAAGTGGCGGCGTTTAAGTATATTGAGCGTGAAAAGTTGGAAGAAGATATCCGCCTGAACCCCGGGCAATACAGCGAGTGGTTTAAATTGTGTTTTGAACGAATAAAATAAATTAAGAATGACACCGGTTATCTATCATATTTTGATTGCCTCGGGTTCATTTTTTGCAATGGAAGCCGTGGCATGGCTGGCGCATAAGTACCTGATGCATGGCCTACTTTGGAATTTGCATGAAGACCATCATCATAAGGAACAGTATGGTTTACTGGAGCATAACGATTTTTTCTTTCTCATCTTTGCTACGCCGGGGATAGCTTGTCTAACTATCGGCAGTTTTACCGAAGCCAAATTTGCTTTATATATTGGTATTGGCATTACTTTATATGGCTTATGCTATTTCATTGTGCACGATATTTTCATCCACCAGCGCATAAAATGGTTTCGTAACACTAACAACAAGTATTTGCTGGGCATACGTCGTGCTCATAAAATACACCACAAGCATTTAGGAAAAGAAGATGGGGAGTGTTTTGGAATGCTTTGGGTACCTTTAAAGTATTTCCGGAATAAAAAAGCCAGTTAATGATCCAATATACTTATTTGCTGATTGATGTATTAAGCGTGTTGGTGCCACTGCTGGTTTCGTTTCATCCCGGCAGTGGTCTTTATAAAAAGTGGTATGCATTACTGCCTGCTATTGGTATCACTACGTTGTGTTATGTGCTTTGGGACAGTTGGTTTACGCACATGGGTGTTTGGGGCTTTAACAAAACATACCTTACCGGTATTTTTATAGGAAACCTACCATTGGAGGAGTTGCTTTTTTTTATTTGCATCCCCTATGCATGCGTTTTTACCTTCGATTGCCTTTCAAGGGTTATAAGGCCAACCGTTTCAAAAGGATTTCTGCAGTATATTAATTACTCGCTTATTGGTTGTTTAGTTATACTGGCAGCGGTTTTTTATACTCACTACTACACGGCGTCGGCGTTTGCATTATTAGCTGTTTTAATTGCGGTTGCTCAATATAAAAAACTACAATGGCTTGCGCAATTTTATGTAGTGTACGTAATCTTACTTATTCCGTTTTTGATAGTAAACGGCCTACTTACGGGAACGGGCCTGGATGCTCCGGTTGTTTGGTACAATGCCGACCACATTATGGGGCCACGAATATTGACCATACCCGTAGAAGACATTTTTTATGGAATGGGCCTTGTGCTTATCAATACATGGCTTTATCACTGGTTTCGTAGCTTACGCAAAGCCTAATCGAGTTACCGCACCCATTATAAAAGCCGCCCATAGGCAGCTTTTATAATATATAATCTTTTATTTATTTACGCGGTTACTACGTGTTCTTTGGCAGCAAGGTAACGTTCAGCGTCAATTGCAGCCATGCAGCCTGTGCCGGCAGCAGTAACTGCCTGGCGATAAATATGATCCTGCGCATCGCCACAGCAAAATACGCCCTCAATATTTGTTTCTGTTGACCCTGGACGGGTTTTGATATAGCCTGTTTCGTCCATGTCTATCCAGCCTTTAAAGATCTCCGTATTCGGTTGATGTCCTATCGCCACAAAGAAACCTGTAATATCAAGTACTCTTTCTTCGGCGGTTTTATTATTTAAGACTCTTACACCATTAACGCTTTGCCCATCGCCTAATATTTCCTGGGTTTCAGTATTATATAGTAGCTCAATGTTTTTTGTATTAAGCACGCGGTGCACCATTGCTTTTGATGCCCGGAACTCGTCTCTGCGTACTATCATATACACCTTGCGGCATAACTTAGCCAGATAAGTAGCTTCTTCTGCTGCAGTATCACCGGCCCCTACAATGGCCACGTCTTGTCCTTTAAAGAAGAACCCGTCACAAACCGCACAGGCTGATACGCCAAAACCGCTGTACTTTTGTTCAGAGTCTAAACCGAGCCATTTAGCTGAAGCACCGGTTGAAATAATAACGGTATCAGCGGTAATAGTTTTAATCTCATCAACAGTAACTTTATGTGGCAGGCTCGAAAAATCAACAGCGCTCACATACCCAAAACGGATCTCAGTACCAAGTCGTTCAGCTTGTTTGCGAAAATCTTCCATCATTTCCGGACCCATAATGCCATGTGGGTAACCCGGGAAGTTTTCTACATCGGTAGTTTGGGTAAGCTGGCCACCGGCAAGCATTCCTGTATACATTACCGGTTTAAGATCGGCTCGCGAAGCATAAATAGCAGCTGTGTATCCCGCAGGACCAGAACCTATGATAAGGCATTTAACGTGTTCTATAATTTCAGACATCGGATTTTTAAAATTGCACACAAAAGTAGCTTTTATTGTGATGCTCATCAATAGGGATTAGTCAGCTTATTGCCATACTCGTTGACGACTTTCCAATGATAGACAGACAATCATAACAGACCCATCATTTGCTTGGCATTTCGCGGCGCTACAGCGTTTACATCGTTGTTGAAATAAAACCAGCCTTCTTTGGCCGACTTATCTATTGCTTGGATAACTTTTTTCAAGAAATCTTCACTGTAGGGTGAGCTATAAAGATCAGGTACACCGTGAAAACGATAGTAAACTGTAGGAGCATTTTGAATTACATCGTCAGGTAAGCCGGGGTAACTCATACCGCAAAAGGTGATGTTTTTTTCCGCTAAGCGTTTATAAACATTCTCGTTCCACCAGCTTGAATGCCGCGGTTCAAAAACGTTACTAAATGATGGATCAAGGCTATTAATAACACGCTCCAGTTTATCTTCATCATATTGAAAAGTAGGTGGCATTTGAAATAGCACCGGCCCCAGTTTTTGTTGTAAACCATTGTTTATGGTATCGTAAAAACTGCTTATAAAATCTACAGTATTAATAAATTTTCTGTAGTGTGTTATTGCGCGAGGTGCTTTCACCGCGAATCTGAAATCAGCCGGGCTGTTGGTGTGCCAGTTTTGAAGAAATGACAATTGTGGAAAGCGGTAGAAGGTAACGTTAAGTTCCAGCGTTTTAAAGTGTTGACAATAATAATCGAACCATTTTTTTTGAGGTAAACCCGCTGGATAGAATCTTTCCTTCCAACGTTTATAATGAAATCCCGAACATCCTATGTGCCATTCCATATGGTTATTAACCAGTACATCAGTTTCTTTGTTTAATTAATATAACATTGGTGATAATCTCTTTACAAACGGTTAAAATATTTTGATGCTAATGCCTTTTTTGCATATTTGTATATAACCCATTTAAGCCTGTGCATTTTTTATATCCAGCTTTTTTATTCGCTTTAGCATCGCTTGCTATACCGGTAATTGTGCACCTGTTCAATTTTCGCAGGTATCAAAAAGTCTATTTCAGTAATGTACAGTTCCTTAAAAATATACAGGAGCAGCAGTCGTCGCGCAGAAATGTAAAGGAGCGGCTTATTCTTGCTTCGCGTTTATTGGCATTGCTTTTTTTGGTGTTGGCATTTGCCCGTCCTTACATTCCCGGGAAACACGCCGAGATAGCGGGACCGCGGCAGTTGGTAAGTATCTTTATTGACAACTCCTATTCAATGCAGAACCTCAATCGCGAAGGCTCATTGTTAGATGAGGCAAAACGTAGGGCGAAAGAGATTGCCGCTGCTTACACCAATAACGATCGTTTCCAACTACTTACACAGGATTTTGAGGGCCGTCATCAGCGCCTGCTAACCCGTGCGGAATTTTTTGACGAAGCAGATGCCGTAAAGATCAGTCCTCGCAACCATAAACTACAGCAAATTATTTACAGGCAGCAAAGCCTCCTGGATATGCAGCCCGAAGCAGAACGGTCAGTTTATATTCTTTCTGATTTTCAAAAGAATATTGCCGATGGCAAACCTTTAAAAAGCGATACCAGCTTACACATAAGTTTGGTGCAGCTAAAGGCCAGCGCGCCGGCTAACGTGGCGGTTGATTCTGTTTGGCTGTTAAGCGCTATTCATCGCCCGGGCGAAACGGAGAAAATGATAGTTAAGTTGCACAACTATTCTAACGAAGCATCAACCAAAATACCGCTTAGGTTAAGCATAAACGGCGAGCAAAAAGCATTGGGCGGTTTTACTATCCCGGCACATTCTTCGCAAATTGATACACTTAGTTTTTCAGGTCTTACAGCCGGCTGGCAGCGTGGCGAAATAAGCATGCAGGATAACCCGGTTACTTTTGATAATCGCTTTTTTTTGAGCTTTAATGTAAAAGAAAAAATGCCTGTGCTGTTAATTGACGGCGGCGTTCCTAATCCATTTTTAAAAGCTGTTTTTGCTTCTGATCCGTTTTTTGCGGCCAGCCGCGTGCCGGAAGGTAATGTGGATTATGCATCGTTAGGTAGTTATCCGCTTATTGCCTTAAGCGATGTTCGTTTGGTTTCACCGGGCCTGGCTCAGCAATTGACTACTTATGTAAAAAAAGGCGGTACGCTGGTTGTATTTCCGGCAACCGATGCTGACCTGGTTAACAATCGCTCGTTCCTGCAAAATATAGGAGCGGCGTACCCCGATCAAATGGCGACCGAAAATATTAAAGTGACTTCCTTAAATCTGCAAAACCCGGTTTTTAAAGATATTTTCGAAGCTTTCCCTAAAAATCCGGATCTGCCGATGGTAAAAAAATATTATCATCTTAATTCCGGTTCAAAAATGCAAAGCGAAAGCTTAATGCAATTGCAGAATGGTTATTCTTTCTGGGCCGGATATAACAGTGGAGCCGGCAAGGTTTATGTTTCGGCTGTGCCATTGGCAGAAGATTTTAGTAACCTGCCACGGCACGCCTTGTTTGTACCTATAATGTTCAGGATAGCTTTATTAAGTGGACGCGAGCAGCCTCTGTTTTATAGCATGGGGCATGACGATGTAATAGAAACCATGCCTATACAGTCGTCAGAAAAGCAATTATTAAAATTAACCAAAGCGGGTAAGAGTATTATTCCTGATGTTAGGCAACAGGAGGGAAGCACATTGCTTTACGTGTCTGATCAATTGCAGGAGACCGGCTTATATGACCTGAAAAAGCAGGATAGTACAGTTGCTGTAATGGCATTTAATGACAACAGGGCCGAGTCTGATATGAGCTATTATAGCGCAGGCGAATTGGACGATATTGTGCCCGAAGCGCGGGGAGTTATACAAGCAACAAAGGCGTCGTTAAAAGATGTTATAGGTACATCAAATTTTGGCGTGCAATTATGGAAACTTTGTATAATTTTGGCATTGGTTTTTCTTGCCATTGAAATACTGCTGATAAAGTTTTACAAGACGGATCAGCGGGTACTTTTAAGGGACGAGAAATCAGCACCAATCCACACATAAACAGCGCAAATGAATTTGCTTATCAAATCCGCTACAGTTGTTGATCCAAACTCACCCTTCCATCAACAAGTTGCTGATATTTTAATAAAAAAAGGAACCATTACTGCCATAGCTAAATCAATTGAGGACGACGCGCCTGTTTTTGATGCTAAGGGCAAACAGATAATACCGGGCTTTTTTGATCTTAACTGTAACATTGGCGAGCTTGGCCTTGAATCAAAGGAAACCTTACAATCAGGTACTAAAGCCGCAGCAGCCGGTGGTTTTACAGGTATTGCTTTAATGCCGAATACCCACCCTCCGGTACATTCAAAAGCCGAAGTTGAATACTTATTTAACCGCGCCAAAAATAACCTGGTTGATGTTTATCCGCTCGGCACCATCTCGCACAAACGGGAAGGTAAGGACCTCGCTGAAATGTATGACATGTTTCTGAGTGGAGCGAAAGCTTTTACAGATGGCACCCGCCCTGTCAGCGACGCGGGCCTCATGGAACGAGCATTATTATATACAAAGGGATTTGACGCGCTTGTTTTCTCTTACCCTGAAGACCCCGCAATAGCTGGCAAAGCCAAAGTGAACGAGGGCGAAGTAAGCACTTTATTAGGCATGAAGGGGATACCCTCACTGGCCGAAGAGCTTATAGTGGCGCGTGATCTTTACCTGGCAGAATACACCGACTCAAAAATACATTTCAGTACTATAACTACCGCCCGATCTGTTGATCTGATAAAGGAGGCCAAGAAAAGAGGGATAAAAGTGACCTGTGATGTTGCCGCGCATCACCTTGTACTTACTGACGATGCTTTAATGGGCTTTGACAGTCTTTACAAGGTAAAACCACCACTGCGTACTAAAGCAGATGTAAAAGCGCTTGTAAAAGGTTTAAATGATGGTACAATAGATGCCATTGTTAGCCAGCACACACCACACGAGATAGAATTTAAGGATGTTGAGTTTGAAGTGGCCGAATATGGCATGATCGGCCTGCAAACCGCTTTCTCTCTGGCCTTAAAGGCGGGATTGTCATTAGACACGATAGTTCAAAAGATGTCTGTGAACCCACGGGGTATTTTAAATGTAGAAATTCCGGCTGTCACCGAAGGAGCAGCCGCCAACTTGGTTGTTGTCGATGTAAATACCGAATGGCACTACAATAGGGATAACAACCTTTCTACATCCTCCAATTCGCCTTATTTGGGCCAAAGCTTAAAAGGCAAGGTATTGCTTACCTGTAACAATAACCATCTGTTTACATCTGAATAATTAAAGAAAATGACGATAGATCCTAAGGTTAATTCGGCCCTTAAAGCGGCTATGCAAGCATTCGCTAAATACGCGAATACAGATGCAGCGAAATTAACTACGCAGTTAGAAGAGGTTTTTTCTTTGGAAATGGACTTTTTAACAAAAGTCAGCGCGCTTGACAAAACGGTTGACGATAATCCAAAACTGGAAGGTTTGCGTGAAGTGTTGTTTGATCTGCTGATGATAAATTTTTTTAGCGCTGATGTAAAAAAGCTGGAAGAGGATTATCTGGATAGTAAGGAATGGGAGGCCATTGAAGAAGATACGCTTGACAGGGGTACCGAGCTACTTAACCTGTTGCTTTACCTTAACGAGTGTGCCGACGAAGATATAGAGCCTGAATTGGAGGATTATCTGAAAGAGTTTTTGCTTGTTGACGAAGACGAATTCCAGGATGAATACAGGATATATGAACCGGTAATAGCAAACCAGATATTAATGGAAAGTCCTGTTAATGAGATTGCAAAGGTTGCGGAAAAATTACCGGAAGATTCGGAACTTAAAGAGATTTTCTACCCGATGATGTGCTTCTTCCAGAACCCGGATGCAGATGAAACGGAAAAAAACAACATAGCGGACAATGCCGATGAAAAAGAATTTTCTATGCCGGTATTTGCTATATTACAATCGTTTTTATAAACCTTAAAAAATAAATAATTATGGAACAGAATTTAAATCAAGTAATAAAAAAGAAAGCGCTTGAAAAGGGGATTGTTTTAGGCATTATTTTGCTCGTCGCAGGAATTTTTAGTTATTATTTTATAACGGGCATGACTGATAATATGTGGCTTATAACTTTTGCACCTCTTTTAATCTCAGTGCTGATTCCGTTAATAGTGGCGATATTTTTAAGCATTGGACTTAGAAAGGAGATTGGCGGTTTTTGGGTGTTTAGGCAAGCGGTAACAGGTATTTTCATTATGTTTTTTGTTGCCAATTTATTATCGTTTATTGGGAGAGACTTGATTTTTGCTAAGGTTGTGGAGCCTAACATGGTAGAAAACATGCAAACGGCTATGGTAAATTCAGTATCAGCTATGCTTGAAAAAAGTGGACAAGAACAGAGTGAAATTGATAAAAAGATAGACGATATGAATCAACAATTTGAGAAGCAAAAAAACCCAACAGTTGGAAGTATAATCCAAAGCCAATTAATTGCTATTATCTTCCTTTTCGTATTGGCTCTAATATTTGCTGCAATTTTCAAGCGAGATCCTATTAGAAACGGACTTGATGATGCGGTTGATCCTGAATAATTAAACGAAACTAACAACAAAAAAGGCCTTCCGATTTTCGGAAGGCCTTTTTTGTTGTTAGCGTACATGCTTAGTTTATTTCTTCAATACCTGTTTCATTATATCATTACCAAAAACAAATACCATCAGCGATATCAATAATACAAATCCAACTATTTGGGCACGCTCCAAAAATTTATCGCTTAGAGGCTTGCCCTTTATCATTTCAATTATCAGGAATACCGCATGGCCGCCATCCAAGGCGGGTATCGGCAGCAAATTAGTGAATGCTAGCACCATAGACAGGAAGCCTACCAAGCTCCAGAAGTGCATCCAATCCAACGTAGTGCCAAACATATTTGCAATACCTACGGGGCCTACAACAGCTTTGTTGAATTTAACATCGCCCGAAAATACTTTGGAAAGACCTTTAATGTTATCAGTAAAAGTACCCCAAGCTTTTGATGCGCCAACAGGTAAAGAACCGACAAAGCCGTACTTTATAGTAACATCAGCAGGTAAATTGAAATCAGCAAAAAAGCCTATGGTGCCTTCCGGACTGATCTGAGCCGTTAAATGTCTTGCTGAATCTGCACGAAAGACAGTAAGATCTACAGCTTTGCCTTTATATTGTTGCAAGTTAGTTTGCAACTGGTCATAAAATACAATAGGGGTATTGTTTACAGCAATAATACTGTCGCCCTTAACCAAACCCGCTTTAGCAGCACCACTGTTTGGTGTAACAGAATCTACAGTAAAAGTTGTACGGGGTCTGATAAACTGTTCAATACCGTGGTCAGCCAACTCCCCTATAATGTTGGAAGGCACTTTAAGGTCAAAGGTTTTGCCGTTACGTTCAACAGTTAAAACGCTTTGGTCAAGTAACACTTTAGAACTGATAAGATCCTGAAAGCGCTCAACCGGTTTGCCATTAACGGCTATAATTTTATCGCCCGCCTCAAGGCCCATTTTTTTACCAATAATGCCGGGAGCAATTCCATTGGTAACGCTGCTATTTGGAATATAAGTCTCGCCTACTTTGGCAGTCAGCATCCAGAAAATGAATATGCCTAATACTACGTTAACAATTATACCCCCAAGCATTACAATAAGGCGTTGCCAGGCCGGTTTTGAACGAAACTCCCATGGTTGCGGCGGGCCCGCCATTTGCTCAGTATCCATAGATTCATCTATCATACCGGCAATTTTAACGTAACCGCCCAAAGGCAACCAACCTATACCGTATTCAACATCTTTATACGTAAATTTAAACAGACTGAAATTCCAGGCATCAAAAAATAAGTAGAATTTTTCAACCCTTATTCCAAAAGCCCTTGCAGCTAAAAAGTGGCCCAGCTCGTGCAGTATCACCAAAATCGACAGCCCCAGTATTAACTGGCCGACCATTATTACTATACCCATATATTATTTATATCAAATTGCAGCACCTTTAACGGTTTTATGCTGTATTATATTTTGCGCAAATATGCGTGTTTCTTTGTCAGTATTCAAATAGTCATCAAGTGTTGGACTACCGATATAGCTGATATGTTTCATGCAGTCTTCAATAATGTCACTTATTTCTAAAAAGCTTATTTTATCCGCCAGAAATCCAGCCACGGCCATTTCGTTAGCGGCATTAATTATGCATGGCATATTACCACTTTTATCAAGCGCTTCATAAGCCAACGCCAAATTTCGGAATGTTTTTGTATCAGGTTGCTCAAAACTGAGGTTAGGGTACTCTGTAAAATTAAACCGTTTAAAAGTATTCTGTAAGCGTTCCGGATAGGCCAACGCGTATTGAATAGGCAGTTTCATATCGGGCAAACCCATTTGCGCTTTTATAGACCCGTCCTTAAACTGCACCATGGAGTGGATAATAGACTGCGGGTGCACAATTACCTCTATTTGGTCGGCAGCGATATCAAAAAGCCATTTAGCCTCAATAACTTCCAGCCCTTTATTCATCAGCGTTGCTGAGTCAATTGTGATTTTGGCGCCCATTACCCAATTAGGGTGTTTAAGCGCGTGCTCGCGGGTAACATTGGCTAAAAACGCGGCGTCTTTACCTCTGAAAGGTCCACCCGAGGCGGTAAGGATAAGCTTTTCAATTGAATTATAATCTTCGCCAACCAGACACTGATAAATAGCAGAGTGTTCTGAATCGACAGGTAAAATTTTGACATTATGCTTTTTTGCCAGATCAGTAATTAATTCGCCTGCAACAACCAGGGTCTCCTTGTTGGCTAATGCGATTGTTTTACCGGCCTTAATAGCCGCAATAGTAGGCTGTAAACCGGCAAAGCCAACCATAGCCGTTAAAACTATGTCAATATCAGGATGGGTAACCGCGTCAACTATGGCATTTATACCTGCGAGTACCTTAATTGGAGTATGGGCAAGTGCCTGCTTCACTTCAGCATACTTAGCATCATCACATATAGCTACATATTCAGGGTTGAATTGTAAAGCCTGTTGAATCAGTAAATAAGCATTATTATTAGCCGTTAATAAAAACGTCTTAAATAATAACGGATTTTCGCCTATTACCTCAAGCGCCTGCGTACCTATGCTGCCGGTTGAACCAAGAATGGCTATATTTTTGGGATCGTTCAAATTGTCTAATCAATGCGTTATCACGAGAGGCCCGTAATAGCTTAGTTTAAATCATTATTTAATATACTCTTGTAAACCATCGGCTATCTTCCTGTCGTTTGATAAGCGCGGAACTTTATTTTGCCCGCCAAGTTTCCCCTGCGATCGCATAAAGTTAATAAAAGCATCTTTTTTTAGGTTCCTTATTATCAAAGGTTGCAAAATATTGCCATCAATAAGGTCAAAATAGTAAATATTTTTTGCCTGAATCGCCTTATCAACCTTCACCGCAAATGAGGCCATATCCTGTGGTTCAACTCCAAATTCAACAAACCATTCGTGATAAGGTAGCTGTCCGTCGGAGGGATTTACCTGCGGTGCCACTGTAAATTCAACTATATCTATTCCCTCCTGGTTGGCCACGCTCATTAAGGCATGTTCCACTTCCTCACCAATAACGTGTTCGCCAAAAGCGGAGATGTAATGCTTAATGCGACCACTCACTATAATTTTGTAGGGATTTTTTGATACAAACTTCACGGTATCGCCAATGCTGTAACCCCAAAGCCCGGCGTTGGTGTTCATTATCAGCGCGTAGTTTTTATCTAACTCAACATCTTCCAAACTTATACGGGTGGGGTCGTGGTTAAAATATTCGTCGGAAGGAATGAATTCGTAGAAAATACCTGAATCAACTAACAGCAACAATCCCTTTTCTTTTTGCGAATCCTGGAAAGCTATAAAGCCTTCTGATGCAGGGTAGGTTTCGATGGTATCGATAGCGAAGCCAATACTTTCCTGCATACGTGCGCGGTAAGGCTCGAAGTTTACGCCACCGTAAACGTATAGCTTAAAGTTAGGGAAGATGTCCTTTATCTTCTTTCCGCCTGAAGCTGCAGACAGTCGATCGAAATACATTTGGCACCACGGCGGTATGCCTGATATAAGGCGCATATCTTCGTTAAGCGTTTCCTGTACTATGGCATCTACCTTTTGCTCCCAATCATCAATGCAATTAACTTCATAGCTTGGTAAGCGGTTTTTTTGAAGATAGCTGGGTACGTGATGTGCTACTATACCTGATAACCTTCCTGTTTGAATGCCTGCTTTTTCGGCCAGTTCGGGGCTCCCTTGGAGGAAGATCATTTTACCATCAACAAAATCAGATTTACCGGTTTCGTGAATGTAGCTAAGCAAAGCGTTGCGGGCTGCTTTAATATGCTCAGGCATGCTTTCCTTACTTATCGGGATATATTTTACGCCTGATGTAGTGCCCGATGTTTTGGTAAGGTAAGCAGGTTTATCCGGCCAAAGCACGTTTTCTTCGCCGTCAATAACACGCTTTATATATGGTGTTAGTTCCTCATAATCGCGTATGGGCACAAGGCGTTTAAAATCATCATAGTTTTTGATCTGATCAAAATGGTGATCGCGACCGAAGGCAGTATGCTTTGCCTGTTCAATTAATGCTTTGAAAGTATTTTGTTGAAGGGATACCGCGTTTGCACGTAATTTATTCAGATCGCGGTTAACCCAGGCGGCAAATAGTTTGCTTAAAACAGCTTTTAAACCCATGGATCAATCTGTTTCAGCATAACCCTCGTCAATATCCTGATGCGCATAAACCAGTTTGCGATAGGTTACCATTACAAGCACCTGAACAGAGGGGAATGCAATTACGAACCATAGATAGAAAGCGATCCTCACCAGGTAGCTATCTTCTTCCGGCTGAAAAAGACCTATAAAGGTTAAAATGATCAATAAAGTGGCCACCATAAATCCCAATATGATCAACACTACGCTAAGCGTTTTAAAGAAATTGTCTTTGGTTATCAGGAAGCTTTGTAATAAGGCTTCATAGGCATGCGAATCTTCATCAACAACAAAGCAAACACAAAATATTGACCGTATCAGCAAATAGCCTATCGCTACCGCTTCCAAAAACTTAACTATATTTTGAATAATGGGCCAATCCTGTAGCAATAGGTTAATGAACCAAAATGTCCCGATAAGTAAAGAGTAGGACAAACCAATTATAATAAACCGGAATGCCATACGGAAAGACGGCCATATCTCCCTGAACTCAAACTCGTAGTATTGCTTGTCCATTAGCGTTAGAATGAGTTTATAGAAACTTAATGCAAGGTAAGACTGCACAAGCATCTGTATAAAAAGTACCAATAGTTGATAGCCTATTGAACCATCAAGCAAAACAAACGAATTGATAAAATCTGTAAACCCGATAACTACTAAAGAGATGATGGAGTAAATGGCCAGGATAGCAAAATTGCCCCTGAGCACTTTCCATGATGTCTTAATAGTTTCCGCAACAGAAAAGGGATGGTACATATATTTTTATACAATTGGCATATGCCTTTTTAACACAACACGTTTCCAAAAATCCTGCATAAAACCAAAGCCGTACGCCGTTAATTGGATAAAAGAGGCTACCACACCCAAAAATGCGATTTTTAAGGATTTGTTTTTCCACCAAGCGTGAAAAAATATCAACAAAATGATTGCTGCCAGTACAATAGCGCATAATATACCTAAGGGGTGGTATAATATATTGGCCAATACCGTTAATAATAAAAATAATGTGAATGCTGATGGCAGAAAATGTACCAATTTAAGGGTGTCAGGAAAAAATTTGTATATATTGATTCGGGCCCGGCCAAAAAAGTGGATCTGCTTATAAAACTGTATCAAATTGGTTCTCCGCTTGTGGTACACGGCCGCCTCGGGTATTAATCCGATCTTGAAACCACAGGAGTGTATCCTGATGCTGTACTCTATATCCTCACCCAGGCGGGTTATCTTAAATCCGCCTGCCTTTTGCCATGCTGCCCTTGATATGCCCATATTAAAGCTGCGGGGATGAAACTGCCCGCCAATGGCCTTTTTATTGCCTCTGATGCCTCCCGTTGTAAAGGGGGAGGTCATAGCATAGCTGATGGCTTTTTGGGTAGGAGTGAAGCTCTCATGCGCGGCATCGGGACCACCATAAGCATCAAGCCAGTTGGTTTTAAGCGAGTCGTTAACTATTTGAAAGTAATCTGTAGGTATCAGACAGTCTGAATCAAATATCACAAAGTACTCGCCGTTGGCGCGCTCAAAGGCGTAATTGCGGGCAAACCCCTGACCGGCGTTCTCTTTAACGTAATAGTGCAGGTCCAGTTTATCTGCAAAGCTTTTTACAATATCCGCTGCATCGTTGGTCGAGCCATCCTCAATAACCAGTACCTCAAAATGCTTGTAAGTTTGCAGCATAAGGGTTTCCAGCAGTTCTTTTATTTCCTGCGGGCGGTTATATAGGGGGATGATAACGGAAAAAAACATTGTTCTACTGTGCAGATATGCGGATGTGCAAATGTGCGGATTTTTTAACTTAAGGGTGATCTGAAAATCATTAAATAACTATGCAAAGCATCTTCACATTTTCTCATCTGCACACTTGCACATCTAAATTACATCATCAATCTGGTACCGGTTACGGTCAGGCGCACTGCGGGCAACCAACTCGGCCACAAAGCCGGTCAGGAACAGTTGCGAACCCAATATTATAGCAACAATCGCTATGTAAAACAGTGGCTGATCGGTCACATCGCGCGTTATTTTGATATGATGAGCTATGTCATAAAGCTTATTTGACAGGAGCCATATAGCTATTACAGTTCCCGTAAAAAAGCTCAACGTTCCCATCAACCCAAAAAAGTGCATAGGCCTTTTACCAAACTTGCCGACAAAGAATATAGATAGCAGATCAAGAAAACCATTGATAAAACGACTCATACCGAATTTAGTTGTGCCGTATTTGCGGGCGCGGTGCTCAACCACCTGCTCACCAATTTTGGTGAAGCCGGCCCACTTGGCCAGTACAGGTATATAACGGTGCATTTCGCCGTATACCTCTATGTTTTTAACTACGGCTTTGCGGTAAGCTTTCAGTCCACAGTTAAAATCATGAAGGTTGTCTATTCCCGACATTTTGCGGGTAGCAGCGTTAAACACCTTTGTAGGTATGGTTTTACTCAGCGGATCATATCGCTTGGCTTTCCAGCCAGATACCAGGTCGTATTTGTCTTCGGTTATACGGCGGTACAGTGCGGGAATTTCATCCGGACTATCCTGCAGGTCGGCATCCATAGTTATTATTACATCGCCTTGTGCTTTTTCAAAACCTGTATTGAGCGCTGCCGATTTACCATAGTTGCGCCTAAACCTTACACCCTTGATAAACGGATTGTTCAATCGAAGTTTGTTGATCATATCCCACGATCCATCGTTACTGCCATCGTCAACCAGTACGATCTCGTAAGTGAAATTGTTCTCATCCATTACCTTACTTATCCATGAGGTTAGTTCGGGTAACGATTCTACTTCGTTATATAAAGGTACTACTACTGATATGTCCATTTATAGGGCAGGTTTGGATAAACCCATGCAAAAATATAAAAATTGAGTTATGGTTAAGCCAATGTTAGCAGAGCGCGTGTTAAATAATGTTAAATGGAAAAAAGCGGGTGTTTCAGAAAATATACGATATAGGTGAAACGAGTGAAACGCGACTCCATTGCAACTATTTGATTAGCAACATATTATCTACAACGTATGAAACAGTTGGAACACTACTATCTTCACATTTTTATAATACTATCTTCACTATTTTATATATAACATACTGTAAATAAGCTGATTAAATGGAAATTTTTGTATTTCAAATTTGAAACGAAAATGAAACGCTTGGGCTATAGATAACTAATTGTATTTCAGTACTTTAAAAAATAGATAATTTGCCCGTGAAACACTTTGAAACGCTATGGATCATGGCCAACCTTGGAATAAGTTTACGGCTACTTCTTTAAAATAACGTTAATCGTTTTAATTTTTATGGCATCTTCAGTACCTGTAAACGCGGCCTGGTCGCCCCATCTCCAATAGATCATAACTTTAT
>CBFGNU010000051.1:0-17238 GCA_965650195.1 uncultured Mucilaginibacter sp.
TATGGCGTGCCTCCACAGCCGCGGGCATTTCAATTTGGTATTAACCTAACACTTTAATTTTTACTGATATGAAGATTTCAAGATATATATTCCTGACACTCATCGCGACGGCTTCATTATCGTCGTGCAAAAAACATCTCGATCCGTTGCCTGCCAACTTCGTTTCTGATGCCGATCCAATATTCGACGCCACATCTAGCCAAACTGCCCTTCGCGGCGTATACCGTCAGCTGGGCTCAACAGGCTATTATGGCGAAAACTATGTAACGTTGGGATTCTTTCCTACCGGCGATGTTAAAAACTTAACAACAGGCGGCGCAGCCAACTTGGTTAACGTTAACTTCCGTGCAGACGATGTGAACTTTAACGCGGCATGGGTCGCCATTTACCTTACCATTAACCGCGCCAACAACGTTATAACCCGCGTACCCGCCGTAAAAGACCCTACATTTACCGATGCAGCAAAAAACCAGATAATAGGTGAGGCAAAATTTATACGTGCCTTGGCTTACTTTGATATCGCCCGCGCATGGGGTGGAGCGCAGATTGTGCTTAAACCAACTACATCTATTGATAACATCCCGCAGGTAAAAAGAAGCACGCTGGAACAGACCTACGACCAGGTAGAAAAAGACCTGAACGAAGCGGAAAGCGTACTGCCGGACGCACTTAACCGCATCCGTGCCACAAAGCGCACCGTATGGGCCTTGAAAGCAAGACTGTACTTATACCGTAAACAATGGGATAAGGCAGAAGAATATGCATCTAAGTTGATAGCGCTAAATGATTACGAATTGGTAAAACCGTTCAGCGCATGGTTTGCCAATGATGTAGTAGCCACCCGCGAATCAATATTTGAGCTGGAGTACAGCGCGGTTAACCAAAGTACCATCAGGCAGCAAATGCAGCATCCCACCAATGGCGGCACTTACCGCTATGCGCCTACCGATAAATTTGTGCAGTTATTGAATGATCCGCTGGTATCAGGTGGCAGAAGCGCTCTTATCGGTAAGGTGGTACAGTCCGGCACCACGCTTTGGTTCGGCAATTTATATTATCGCAAAAACTCAACAGACCCTGCATACATTTTCCGTATTGCAGAGATGTACCTGATCCGTGCTGAGGCAAGAGCGCAACTTAACACTCCAGCCGCCTTAATCGGCTCATTGGCCGACCTGAACAACGTGCGGGATCGGGCCGGTGTACCGCTATCAGCTGCTGCTACACAAAGCGACATTTTATTAGCCATTGAAAACGAACGCAGAATAGAGTTTGCCTGGGAAGGACATCGCTGGTTTGACCTTGCACGTACCGGAAGAGCTAAAGCTGTGTTGGAGGCGATAGACCCCAATATTAAGGTTGATGCGCATGAATTAGTGTTCCCGATACCTATAACGCAAATACAGTTAGACCGCCAAAACCTGGAACAGAACCCCGTATACTAAGTGACCATTAAAATTTAATTATATGAGTTTTTTTAATGTTTCTAACAGAAAACCTTCCGCATGGACGGATTATGAGAAAGCCGCGCTGCGCTTCTTTTTCATTTATTTTGTGATACTGGCAGTTCCGCTTGATTGGAAATTTTATCAGCAGCTGTTCAGTATCAACTGGCTGCATCCGCATTTTTATCAGCTATTCAACCTTTCAAAATACTCGCCGCAATTTTTCGGCGCTACAGGTTTTGCCAACTGGCTTATAGCAGCAAGCATTGCGCTAATAGGCGCGGCCATATGGAGCTTTGCCCGGCGCGAGGATGATAATTACGATAACCTGCATTACTGGCTGCGCGTGATATTACGCTACAGGCTGGCTGTAGGTATTATTGCTTACGGACTTATTAAATTATTCCCGTTGCAGATGCCGTATCCATCATTAAGTAACCTGCATACTAATTATGGCGATTTTTACCCATGGAAGATCTACTACCATACCATTGGCGTAACGCAGTATTACGAAATGTTTTTAGGCTTTATTGAGATACTGGCCGGTGCATTATTATTTACAAGACGCACCACCACATTTGGTGCCGCTATAATATTGGGCTTTACAGGTAACGCGTTTGCTGCCAATTTAGGTTACGACGCCGGTGAACAAGTGTATGCCGGATACCTTGTGGTAATAGCGCTGTTTCTTTTTGCTTATGATGTGCCCCGCCTTTACAACCTGTTGATAGTGGAGAAATATACCATTGCCGCTAAGTTCGATCCGGTGTTTAAGGAGGAAAACATAAAAAAAACCAGGTTGGTACTTCGGGTTGTATTTGTATTGTTTGTGGTATCGCTGGGCTTTAGCACGTACGCTAATTATACCAGCGCACCCTATAAATATCCAACAACGCAGGGCTTAAAAGGCACTTATGGTTTTTATGATGTTAAGGAGTTTCGGTTAAACGGACGTGAGATACCTTACACTACTACCGACAGTAACCGCTGGCAGAATGTGGTTTTTGAGAAATGGGCAACCATCAGCATAAAAATAGCTAAGCCTTTAAAATTGGATGCCTCTACAGGAGATGTTTATAGCGATAAAGACATTGAGCGTAATTTTGAATCGGCCGGTGTTGGCGGTCGCAGGTATTATGCTTACAGTGCCGATACGCTTAAAAAAACCATTAACCTGCAAAACAAAAACAAGCATTACACGGGCGAAGCCTACTCGCTTACATATACACAACCCAACGATTCTACCATAGTTGTAAAGGGCTTGAATGAGAAAAAGGATTCGGTTTACGCGGTGCTAAACAGGCAAAATCAGAAACACTTGTTGTTTGTGGGCCGCCGCAAACCATTGAAATTATAACATCATCACTAACATTAAATATCACAAACTATGTCTGATGTAATTACCGAACAGGAAGTTGTGAAGGAGAAAAAGCTGAAACAAGCTACTCCGTCTACATACGAGTTTAACGAGTGGACCAACATACAAAAAATGGCCTTTCGCATAGCATTCATATTTTTCGGGTTGTTTGCTATCCCTCTTGATCTTGGCTTCTACCAATATATATGGAACATTGACTATCCGAATCTTACTTACCGCGAGATCAATGAATCTGTAGCATTTTTTAATCCGCAATTCATTAATATTTTTTCTGAGGGCGGGTTCTTTGGCTACGAGAGTTATGTGAACTGGCCCTTTATATTGCTGATTGCCCTTGCGGGCGCTGCCGTATGGGCAGCAGTGGATAAGAGAGCCCGCGATTATAACAAACTCTACTACTGGGTGCGCACAATTGTAAAATACCGCGTGGCTTACGCCGCCATTGCATGGGGTTATAAAAAGATATTTATAATGCAGATGCCGGCTGGTAATGAGGGCCTGTATAACACAGAGTTTATAGACTTTTTTGCCAAACGGCTTTATTGGGAAGCCATTGGAGTAGCTACCAAATACGAGTTCTTTTTAGGCTTTGCCGAATTTATAGGTGGATTTTTATTGCTGTTCCGCAGAACTACAGCTCTTGGCGCGGTTATAACCTTTATCGTATTCGGCAACATTGCCATTGCTAATCATGCTTATGACATTGGCGAGCAAGTGCCCAGCGCAGGTTTGGCGCTGCTGTCGCTGTTTGTGTTGTGGTATGATGTTCCGGGTGTATGGAATTTGATAGTTAACCAGGTTAATACCCGTATTGTACACTATTACCCGGTGTTTAAGGGCTGGAAAAACTATGCGCGCCTGGCGGTAAAATGGGGCTTCAACTTTATTTATGTGATCCTGTTTTTTGCCTTGGAAGTTTACGGTTACACACATAACGACTTTTATAAACTGCCAAATACACCGGGACTGGCGGGATCTAAAGGTTATTATAACGTGACGGAGTTTAAGCTGAACGGCAAGGTAGTACCTTACTCGCCCTTTGATAAAAAGCGCTGGCAGGATGCCGCTTTTGAAGAATGGTCGTCGTTAAGTTTTAAAGTTTACGACAGGCCACAGCAGATAGAGATGTTTGCCGCAGGCAGCTATCCGCGAAACGACGAGGTTTATGATGGCAAATGGCATTTTGATATCCGTGGCGATGTACGTCGTTTTGGTGATACGAAAAAAAGGAAAAACCGCAAAAAGAACCCTCGCGATCTTAACATCACCTGGGAACTATCGGGTTTAGCGGGCAGGCAGTATTATTACTACAAAGCTGATACTGTGAACCACGTTTTGCATCTGCAAAATAAAAACAGATCAAACCGCGATGAAAAACAAGAACTGCATTACAGCCGGCCAACAAAAGATCGCGTAATACTTTGCGGCACCAATGAATTTAAAGATTCCATTTATGTTGTTTTAGATCGAGCGCACCAGCATTATCCACTTAAAGAAGGGCGTGATAAGCAAATAAGCTACATCCCTTAAAATATTATATTTACTTGTTAACTATTAAGCCATGAGCAAAAGTTTAATACCCGAAGATTGGGTAGTTGTTATATTAGGTTTCATAATCATAGGTGTTTCGTTAGGCGGTTTTTTACTGGCCGCCCCTGAATACGGCTGGTCATCAACCGCCGATCTGACCGAGAAGGTACTAACCGGCGAAAACCTGCTTAAAATAGTTTTTCAGTTCGCCTACGTGGTTATAATTGCGGTGTTGGGCGCGGTATTAACGGGAAAATCTATTATTGGTGTTTTGAAAGCCTTCCCGGCGGTTTACCTGCTAACAACCGTGGCGCTTATTATTGCAGGCAGCAGCCAAATGAAAGCGCTTAACCTTGAAGCGGTTATATTCAGCTTAGGCATTGGTTTGCTCATGGGCAATTTTTTTAAGCTGCCCACGTGGTTCAAGGATGCCCTGGCGTCGGAGTTCTACGTAAAGATAGGCTTGGTGTTATTGGGCACCTCCATCATCTTCGCCGACATTTTGAAAGCGGGCTCTTTAGGCTTGATACAGGCGCTTGTAGTGGTGCTGTCTGTTTGGTATTTCTCTTTTTGGTTATGCAAAAAACTTAAAATAGACCCCGAACTGGCCATGATGCTATCCAGCGCGGTATCAATTTGCGGTGTATCGGCAGCCATAGCTACCTCAGGGGCCATTAAAGGCGATTCCAAAAAACTATCACTTGTTATATCACTGGTGCTGATAACAGCTGTGCCTATGATGGTTTTTATGCCTTATATAGCTAAACTGTTGGGTCTTTCTCAGGAGGTTACAGGGGCCTGGCTGGGGGGCAGTATAGACACTACGGGGGCGGTTGTAGCATCAGGCAGTTTGGTGGGTGAGACAGCCTTAAAAATCAGCTCCATTGTTAAGTTCTCGCAGAATGTGCTTTTGGGTGTTGCCGCCTTTGCTATCTCTGTTTACTGGACTTATACCAAACATCCATCTGCTAAAGATGCGGATACCAAACCCACCCTTGCTGTAATATGGGATCGTTTTCCAAAATTTGTTATTGGGTTTGTGGCCGCTTCGCTGTTATTCTCTTTCTTTATATCGGCCAATGCTTCGGCAGCGGTAAAAGGTCCGCTTAAAAACTTGCAGGGATTGTGGTTTGCGCTGGCTTTTACCAGCATAGGTCTGGAAACCAATTTCCGCGATCTGATCAACAAAGAAAGCCGCCGCCCTATCTATGCTTTTTTAACTGCGCAGGGCTTCAATATTTTAGTAACACTTGGCATCGCTTACGTTCTCTTTAAGTAATGCAGCAAGAAAGGTTCGATTATGATGCAGTAGTAGTTGGATCGGGCCCTAATGGCCTGGCGGCAGCTATCTTGCTGCAACAGCAGGGTTTGCAGGTGTTACTTATTGAAGGGAAAGATACCATAGGCGGCGGCATGCGTACCGCTGAACTAACCTTACCCGGCTTCAAGCACGATATCTGCTCGGCCATACACCCAATGGCTACGGGGTCACCGTTTTTTAAAACCTTGCCCCTGCAACGCTATGGATTGGAGTGGCTTTACCCCGACGTAGATGCCGCCCATCCACTGGATGATGGTACCGCCGCTGTGCTAACCCGCTCTGTTGAACAAACAGCACGGTCGTTAGGAATTGACGGACAAGCATACAAAGACCTCATCAATCCCATAGTGCGCGACTGGCCATTGCTGGCTCCTGATGTGCTGGGTCCCTTATCTTTTCCCAAACATCCTTTTAAGTTGGCATCGTTCGGCTTATCAGCTATACAACCTTCTACATTATTGGCTAAAAGATTTAAAACTACTGCCGGGCGGGCGCTATTTGCAGGTATGGCTGCTCATGCTATCCAACCGCTTACCAACGTAGCCACGTCAGCCATCGCTTTAGTATTAATGGCAAATGCGCATTTGGGTGGCTGGGTGATTCCCAAAGGCGGCTCGCAAAGTATTGCTGATGCTTTGGGCAGTTATTTTAAATCGTTGGGTGGGCACATACAAGCCGGTACTTACATAAGCACTTTGCGCCAGCTGCCATCTGCCCGCGCGGTGCTGTTTGACGTAACGCCTAAACAACTGCTGCAAATTGCCGGGCACAAATTCTCTTCCATCTATAAATGGCAACTGGAGCGCTACCGATATGGCGACGGTGTGTTTAAGGTAGATTGGGCTTTAGACGCGCCTATACCCTTTGCCGCACCAGCTTGCCGCGAGGCAGGTACCGTGCACCTGGGCGGTACGCTGGAGGAAATAGCGGCAGGTGAACAAGCATCCGCGGACGGAAAACACACTAACAACCCTTACGTGCTTTTAGCGCAACAAAGTCTTTTCGACACTACCCGCGCCCCCGCCGGAAAACATACGGCATGGGCCTATTGCCACGTGCCTAACGGCTCTACCAAAGGCATGACGACCATCATAGAGAACCAGATAGAACGCTTCGCCCCGGGCTTCAAAGAGCGTATCCTGGCAAAGCACACCTTTAATACCGCTCAGCTGCAAGAGCATAACCCTAACTACATTGGCGGCGACATAAACGGGGGGATTATTGATATTGGTCAGCTGTTTACGCGGCCGGCGCTTAGGTCATCGCTTTACAAAACATCAGCAAAGGGTTTATATATCTGCTCATCGTCTACCCCGCCGGGCGGAGGCGTACATGGCATGTGCGGCTACAATGCGGCTAAAAAAGCACTTAGTGATATTTGGAATATCAGCGTATAGATTATTCGTTGAATAAAGCAAAAAAGCGCAATCCCCGTTGTTAAAAATACCCTCAATTGATAGCTGCGTCCGCTTGAGGCATCGTTCTTAAACTATGTGTTAGTTTTTTTGTAAATATTGTTGCTCCAGCAGATGAGAGATGAAATTGATCAACAAATAAGCTATCACTCATAAACGGTACTACCCCATTAAAGTTTAAATAGATCCCACTATCTTTCTCAATTATGTTTTTGCATTTAGTGATATGATTGTACACCGCTTGCTGCGATGCCAACGTATTTACATATTGTTGTTTTATGGGGGCCTGCACGAAAATAAATTTTATATGCTCCATTTTTAAATAAGCGCTTAAAGACATCAGCGCTCTGTAATGGCCGGGCGTGGATTTGGTTGGAAACGGCGAATGATCATTCCATCTGTTTAAGGAAATATTTTGTTTGGAGATATTTAACAAGACACCTCCATATTCGTCAAAATTTAAAGAGGTATAATCATTAGCGGTTATTAATGAAGATCGGCAACGTTCCTTTTCTCTGGATCGAATGCTTGCGATAGAATTGAAGTTTTTAATGTAAAAGTATCCCTCAAAATTATCTCTGATGTATTGATCGGTGTTTAAATAATTTTGAATTGTAGTTGAAAGCTCGTCGTTTCTAAAATCAGTGATCGAAGAGACTACAAGTATATATTGAGGTTTATATTTTGATATATAATTAACTACAAGTTGGTTAATGTCTTTCATTTGTAGACCCCAACTGGCAAAATTAAAATAGGAAGTGGTTAAGCTGTCTTTAATCGTTTCTGAACTCAGATTATTTAGCGTCATTGATGATCCGATTGCGATCAAATCAGCTTGCCGGATTTTTTTTTCTTTGATAAATTTTAGTTTCGCATCAAAACTAATAGAGTTAGTTATAAATGGAGTATATCCTAAGCAATAAAGAAAACTATAAAAAACAAAGATGGGAATAGTTATAGCGACTACTTTGCAAAAAAACAACGAGTATTTATTCATCGCTATAATTAAAATTGAAAATATATGAATTGGTTGTGTGTAGATACACTCATGTATAGCAGTATAAATACAAAGGCATAATATATCCCCCATCTTGCTACCCATGGCATAGTGTTAATGCGCTGAATAATACTACCACGTTTTTGTACTATATGTACCATCTCCAGGAGCACAATTAGCAACACACATTTACTTAAAAACCGAACGTCGGGTGTTAGCCGGCCCAGTAGATTTTTATTATGAATTAAATGGATAATGTCGCTACCTGTTGTAGTACAAATGCTTTTTAATATATAAACTGCATCATTAATGGTATGGGCTCTGAAAAATATCCAGGCAATATCCACTAATATAAACGTGGTAATTATCTGGATGGCGGAATAAACTACCGGTATTTTATCAATGCGTAAAAAAGATGCTGCTCTTTGCCTTACTCCCCGGGTAATTAAGGCGAATATTAAATAAAATCCATTTAGCGCGCCCCAAACTATATAAGTCCAATTGGCGCCATGCCATAAACCACTTATCAGGAAAACAATAAACAGGTTAAAATACCATCTGGGAACGCTTACCCGACTGCCTCCTAACGGAATGTATAAATAATCTTTAAACCAGGTTGAAAGAGAAATGTGCCATCTGCTCCAAAAATCGCTGATAGATTTTGCATGGTAGGGGCTGTTAAAGTTTTTCATTAAATTAAAGCCCATCACCTTTGCCGCCCCTAAAGCTATATCTGTGTAGCCGGAAAAATCACAGAAAATTTGAAACGCAAAAAAGAAGCTTGCGATTAAAAAGTTGAGACCATGATACTGGTTTGGCTGGTCGTAAATAGGAGTAACAAGCAGTGATAACTGATCTGCAATTACCACTTTTTTAAATAAACCCCAGGCCATTAACTTTAATCCGTCAACAACTCTTTGATAATCAAAGTTGTGCTTTTTTCTAAATTGATATAAAAGATTCTGTGGCCTTTCAATCGGCCCGGCAACAAGTTGGGGGTAAAACATAACATATAAACTATATATGCCAAAGTGCCGCTCGGCTTTTTGATTCCCTCTGTATACCTCTATAGTATAACTCATTGCTTGAAAAGTATGGAAAGAAAGGCCGATAGGGAGCAGAATTGTTAGATAAGGCAGATGGTGATTAACATTAAAGCCATTGAGCAGCAATGTTAAATTTTCGTTTATGAAATTATAATATTTGAATATAGCGAGTACGCCTATATTGGCTATTAAACTTGCAATCAAAAACGCCTTCTTCTTTTTACCAACATGTTTTTCAATTAAAATACCGGCAAAAAAATCTATTACAATGGTAAATCCTAATATTAGAATATAAACCGGAACAAACGACATGTAGAAATAACAGCTGCTTATCAGCAATAGCATCCACCTAAATTTATGTGGCAACAAAAAATAAAGGAATGTTACAACTGTAAAGAAGTAGAGGAATTGAAAAGAGTTAAACAGCATTGATTGAGTATGATTTTTCTAATGCGTTTTAATTGCGATGGGCAATACTAGTCGAATCAGTTTTCTTTGGATACACATGGGCTGAGCCTTATAATACACACGGCAATATACAAACACCGGTTAAGGTTTACAACCTGCGAACGGAAACGAAGCGCACGCTTTGAAAAATTATGGCATGGCGAATGAGCTTCAGAAATCACATTAAAATCAGACTCTTCGGTCCACCCGGATATTTATTATATTAGACCTGGCAAATCACGTCGTCGAATCAAATCTTTTCTGCAAAATCACCCTAAAGTATGACTAATAATACAGTCTATTAATTCAATTTTGACGATGATTTAAACCTAAAGCAATGAAAAAGATAGTTTGGATTTACGGGGTAATAGTAGGTGCTGTAAGCGTATCATGGGGCGTTATAAGCGAAGGGCTAATAAACGACAGCTTAAGCCTGACTACCCGGATGATATTGGGATATGCCACTATGATAGTAGCATTCTCGCTCATTTTTGTCGCTGTTAAAAATTATCGCGATACACAGAATAACGGGCATATTACCTTTGGTAAAGCGTTGGGCATTGGTCTGTTGATAACACTTATCGCGTCTACCCTGTATGTGGTGGTTTGGGAGATTGACTTTAGATATTTTGTGCCCGATTTTGGCGACAAATACCAGGCCCAAGCAATTGCTGAAATGAAACAAAGCAAGTTAAGTGCCGCCGAAATACATAAGCAATCGGCTGAAATGGCCGAAACTTTTGAGAAGTACGAAAAAAACGTGGCTTTCAGAGCGATGTTCACTTATTTAGAGGTGACACCTGTAGGTATTATGATGTCATTGTTAGCTGCATTGATTGTTAGGAAAAAAAACTAACCGAATAAGTAAACGTATAAATAAACTGATTATATATGAAAAAAGTAACAGGGCTGGGTGGCGTATTTTTTAAAGCAAACGATCCTAAAACGATGAACGAGTGGTATGCTAAAAACCTGGGATTGCCTGTAAGCAAGTATGGAACAACATTTGAATGGCGGGAAGCTGAAGATCCATCCAAAAAAGGCTCTACCACCTGGGCCGCCTTTGCTGCCGACAGTAAATATTTTGATCCGTCTACCAAGCCTTTCATGATCAATTACCGGGTTGAAAACCTAGTAGAATTGGTGGAAGAACTTAAAAAAGACAACGTAACAATAGTTGACGAAATTGCCGTGTATGACTATGGCAAATTTGTACACATACTAGATCCGGAAGGCAATATAATAGAGCTTTGGGAGCCGGTTGACGAATAGAGCCATATTCAAATGAGCAGGTGCTTATTTGAATATCGTTCGCGCTTTATTAATGGTAGTTTCCAGATCGATACCTTCGCCCAAAACACCTTTAAATAGGTCGCCGGTTTCTTTCAAGCGGTCAAGCGAATTGCGGATGTTAAAGTCGCGCATTTTTAAGCCGGATTTAACTTCATGCCAGGCCAATGGCATGGAAACCGTAGCCCCGGGTTTTGGCCTTAATGAATAAGGAGCGGCGATGGTAGCTCCCGGTCGGTTCTGCAAAAAGTCGAGGTACATTTTGCCTTTGCGCTTGTTTATCATACGTTCAATACTGGTAAAATCGGGCATTTGTTTATGCACTAATTGAACTACCATCTTAGCAAACAACTGCGATTGATCATAAGTATACTTTGCGCCAAGTGGGATATAAATATGTATCCCGGTTGAGCCGGATGTTTTGGGATAGCTAGGCACTTCAATAGCATCCAGAACTTTTTTAACCTCCTGCGCGGCTAGTATTACCTGGTCAAATGTGTTTTTGTCGGGATCAAGATCTATCACACAAAAGTCCGGATTATCCGACGATTGCACCCGACTAAACCAGGGATTCATTTCAATACAGCCCAATGATGCCATCCAAAGCAAGCTGTCTTCATCGCTGCCAACCAGGTATTCTTTATGTTCACCTTCGCCGGTAATATGTGGCATGGTCTGCGCCCACTCAGGCGCTTTATCGGCAACATTTTTTTGATAAAAGCTTGGCCCGTGGATGCCGTTGGGAAAACGGTTAAGCGACATAGGGCGATCCTTAAGATAGGGAACGATATATGGTGCCACCTGATAGTAGTAGTTGAACATATCGCGTTTGGTAACACCATCTTCGGGCCAATACACTTTACTCAGATGACTAAATTTAAGCATATGTCCGTTTACCGGACGTTCCTGCGTTTCTTCTTTAGGATTAAGTAAAGTACGCCTTACATGTTTAGGTGGTTCAATGGGTGGGTGCAAGGTTTTTTCTGCTTGTTCATCAGCAGCCTGGACTGTTTCGGTCGCGTCGTTTGGCGTTTCTAATACAACATCGTCGGCGTCTTTGTCGGTACGAAGACCTTTAAATGAGGCCTGCCGCACTTTGCCATCGCTGGTCATTTCGGCAAAGTTTATTTCGCAAACCAGTTCGGGTTTTAGCCAGGTCGCTTTTGCACCTAATCGCTTCGGCCGGAAACGTGATGGTTCATCAACATCGGGCTCAATTTCAAAAGGGCAATCGGGGATAATTAGCGGCTTAAATTTTTCCATCAGTTCCTTTTGCAACTTATCGCCCCAACCGGTACCTACTTTGCCCATGTATTTAAAAACACCATTTTTATAAACACCTATGGTAAGTGCGCTAAATGGTTTTGATGTGCCTTCGTTTTTGGTGAATCCTCCTATTACAACCTCTTGCCGACGTTGTACTTTAATTTTCAACCACTCCTTTGATCGCAGGTCTGAGGTGTAAACGCTACTGGCTTTTTTTGCGATAATGCCTTCAAGCCCCATGCGTTCTGCGGCATCAAAAAACTCAATGCCACGCGCCTCAAATACCATGCTTTGGCGTAGGCGGTCATCATTTTTTGGGAGCACGTGGCTTAAAATGGTTTGCCGCTCTTTAAGGGTAAGGTTCATCAGGTTTTTGCCTTCGTACCATAAAATATCAAATACATAATATACCAGTTCGCCGTCTGCTTCGCTTCGCCAATTTTGTATGCCGCTAAAATCTGAGATGCCTTTACTATTGAGCACTAATATTTCGCCGTCTAATACGGCGTTATGTCCCCATTGGCCTAATAACTTATTGATAGGGTAAAACTGATCGAATAAGAGATTATTGCGTGAAATAAGCTTTACCTCATCTTTACTTACATGGGCAACCGCACGGTATCCATCCCACTTAATTTCATATACCCAGCCGGGGTCGTCAAAAGGCTCGTCAACCAGCGTAGCTTTCATGGGCTTAACTTTCGCCGGCATTGCAGATTTAGGCGCTGCTTTTAAAAGTTGCTCAGCTTCTGCCGCCTTGTCGGGCATTGTTGTTTGCCCTTGTTCGGCTTTCTCAATTTTCTTTTCAAGCGTCTTTGTTGCCATAGCAGTAGTATTAGACGGCGAAGCCCCTTGCGGGGCTTCAGCTAATTTTGCTTTTTTAGTTCTTTTTCTACCTCAGACCGTTTATTACTTCCGGCCTCTTTTTTTGCGGCCGATACCGCTTTTGCCGAGGTGTCTGTTTTTCTTGCCTCGTAACCTAATTCATGTGGCTGTTCAGATACTGAACGTCTTTCCACTTTCGTTCCTCTTGTTGCCATAAGTAGTATTTTGTATTGATTAAATAACTTAATTAAAAGATATTTTGTTTGGATGCATGTTTTGCGCATCGCTCAAAAGCTGATTTACTTATTGCTTTTCTGGATCTTCGTTACCTCTTCCAGATGATGTTGTACAACCGGAGCTGTCTTTTTAGCAAACGCTTTAAGGTCGGCATCTTGCCCGCCATTTGCCTCTGTATTCATTATGCCCAGCGTTTTATGATGATCATCGATCATCACTTTTATGTAAGCCTTATCAAAATCTTTTCCGCTGAGTTTGCTTAGACTATCACTTTTTGCCTGGTGTTCTGCGTCAAGACCGGTGGGTAAGGTCAGGTTCTTCTTTTGGGCAATACCTTTCAGCTCTTCATTTGCCGCGCCGTGGTCCTTTACCATCATATTACCGAAATCCTTTACCGCGGCACTGACGCCTTTCGATATAGCCATTTTGCCTAAAGTTACTTCTGCTAGGCCACCAACAGCGGCTTTATTGGCAAATGCGGTGTCGGTTGCCATAGGCGTCGATGAATCTAATTGGGTGGCAGCGGGAGTATTATCAGACAGCAGCTCTGTGCTATCAGCACCTTTGTCTGCTTCGCTGCCCGAGCAAGCCTGTAATAAAGAAACAGCAATTACAGGAACAATGAGATAAGTTAATTTTTTCATATGTATTTGTTTTTAAACAAATACAGTACGCCTAAGTGAATGTTTCGGATATGGCAACACATAACGAAAAACAGGTAATTACCACATATAAAGAGGTATTTATACCCAGCAAAGAACTGTTTTAAGAAATGGGTTTATTGGCCATACTCTATTTTTATGCGATAATGATATCAAAGACAATATTTCTTAAGCAACTCGTCTACAACCGGAGTACTTCCTAAAGATCTTACTTTATTCCAATCTAAGCACGCGCCATCTTTATTACCCAACATAAGTTTACACAAGCCACGTTTACAAAGATTGTCTTTATCATTTGGGGTATTGACCAAAGCTTTGTCAAAATAAAATAAAGCCAATTCATAGTCACTTGAATTGTAGGCATCGTTTGCCTTTTGTGCATCAAAAACAGCTGGTATTGCAGTGGCGGAAGTAGAATAGCCCAAATTCACCAACATCTTTACTGATACCGGTTGGCCCTGAAGTATAGCAGGTTTCCAGTTTTTACGCTGCTGATTGAAAACTTTAACAAACAAACTGTTAAACTTATCATCAATACCTTCAAGAATCCGCACACTATCGGCAAGACCGGTCTTAGAAACAATAAAACTCGCTGACAAGCTACCCGCACGATTGTTCATACTAATTCCCTTGCGAATGCCATTATACATTATCTGCTGAAAACTGTTCCCGTTATAGCTAGCATAAATCTTGCGGCTTTGCTTATAAATAGTGTCCTTGCCCTTGATAGAAATGATATCGTCGGCACTTAAGGGTATACTGTTCTGGAACGTAGTTTCCGGTACAAAGTAGAACTTCAAAGCGTCAGCATCGTCAAATCCGGTAAGGCCGGCTTGCAACAATACTAAGGTGTCTTTTAGTGCCTCAATGCGATAGCTATTCACATAACCTCCCTCAGGCGATTTAATAGTCAGAACGTTACTATTAAGTTCAAATAGTTGATCTGATCCATTTTCAAAGTAGGCTGTCCCGATATTTAAATGATCGGGCTGGGAAAACTTATATTTAATATATAAGTATTTAAGCGGGTGTGTATCGGGTAAGCTTGCGCCATTCGGATAAGTTACCTGCGATGTAACCCAGGTATTAAAAATGTTTTTAGAAGAGTTTTGAGCATGGGCGCTGCCGATAAAGAATGTCAGCGCAATAATACAGATAGCTTTCATCGTGAAATGGTAAGTATCTAAAGTTAATCAACCTGACAGATAAAATCAAACAATAAGCACGAGCATTAGCCAACCTTAAAACAACTGGGTGGCTAAAATTACCTCTCGGTTTTGCAACACAGGGATGATTTGGCCGAGCGCTATGGTTTGAAAATGTTCAGACGCCCGGTGAGCCGCCACAGCCGCTTCATCTATATAAGCTTCGTACAACATCAATGTATTTGGCTCTATGTTACTTTGGTGAATGGTATAAAAAAGGTTTCCTTCTTCTTGCCGGGTTTTGTCTACCAGCTCCGTAAACAGATTTAATACTTTGTCAAGTTCACCGTCTTTTACCTGCCATTTGGCAAATACTGTAATTGGTTTCTGCACCATTTATTTTGAGTTAGAAGCCGCAATATAATTATAGCGCGGCTTCTCTCCTAAAAATGTAATAGCAATATTAAGCGTGCTCACGCAAGTCTTCATTTAGTAGTGCCTCAAAGCGCTTTAAGATCTTTGTCTTCCAGCCGCTACCCATAAACAGGCTAGCCACATAGTTGCCGAAGCCTTTAAAGCCGGTTTGGGCCAACAATAGTTCGGTGCCGCCGTTTTTGGCTTGTAGTGTCCATGTTAACAGGGTGTCTAAAGTGACAACACCTGGTGCCGGGCCACCGCGCCACGTGTAAACCAGTTTTTGCATTGGGGCAACTTCCAGCACCTCACAGTAAACTATACCGTCAAAGTTCATTTTGGGTAATGGTTTGGTATGGAAATTAAACCGATGCCCAACCACCGGTTTAAAATCGTTATCCATCAACCATTGGCTTATCATGTCCTTATTCGTAAGGCAGAACCAAACTTTTTCCGGCGCATGCGGCAGGAACCATTTAATTCGGATATCACGTTGTATCATTGTTTTTGTCAATTTAGTTTGCGCTTGCCGCAGTTAAAACTTCTTTATTCATACGTACGTACTCTTGGTTGTTTTGAGCTAAAGCTAATTTAAGCCCTTCGTTGGCCGCAGCTATTGCGGCTTTTTTATCCCCTGCTTTTAGCTGTATTTTGGCCAGCCAGTATTTTACATTAAATGCCTGTGGCTGTGCTTTATTTTGCTCCTGTATCCAGGCGAGCGCTTTGTTGTTATCAAGGCCATGGTTGTAATACCAAATAGCCGACATATAATAGGGCTTGTTTTCGCCTTTCATCGCGTCGGCAATATTGGCCACTATACGTTTAATTACATTGGTTTTTAGGTGAAGATCAATGCCGGTATTTTCCCATTGTATCTGCATTACGCAATCTTCTTCCTTAACGTTGGCAAACTGTATAGTTAGTGTTTCAATTTTATTAGCCAGCTTGGTTGGCTTTACTTTAAAACGCAGCAGATCTTGTTTTTCATTATAAGCATACGCGCCCCATTGCTGAACCTCTTTATTAAAAATAATGGTCCACTCACTAGCACCCGGTATACTGAATAGCGAGTAGGAGCCAGGTGTAATGGCATGGCCTTCTACCCAAACTGTATCTGTTAAGGTAATTGCTGTAGCATTATTAGCGCCGGTACGCCACACGGTTCCGTATGGTTCAAGGCCGCCAAATACTTTCCGGCCCTTTGTATTTGGGCGGTAATACTTTACAGAAATGGTGCCTAGCCCAAAATCCTGCTCAATGCGTTGGCCCGGGCTTGCTGCGGGTATTTTAAATTTTAGCTCCTGAGCGGCAGCGCTGTTAAGCAGCAGGCTTGTAAGGGTTGCAATTAGCAACGCGGATATTTTAATAGCTTTCATAAAATTTTAATTGGGTAATTTTTTATTTAATAAGTTTTCCAAATTCTTCAATTTCGATGCCCAGAACTGATCAAAGTAGGTGAGCCAGGCCTGCAGCTCTTCAAAGCCGTCTTTTTTTAATGTGCAATACCGCTCGCGGCCAACGTCCTCAATAGCGATAAACCCTGCAGTATGTAATATTTTAACATGTTTGGAAACCGCCGGTCTGCTCATATCAAAGTTATCGGCCAGGTTGTTAATGGTCAAACTGTCCTGCGATAACAGCATCAGCATTTTGCGCCTGCTGGGGTCGCCTATCACCTGGAAAGCATCAAGCGTTGGTATGGCCATGTTGTGCAGCTTTTAACAGGTTATCAATTTTTTGCAGTTTCTCCACCCAACCATGCATCAGGCCGTTGTAGAAATCAAGATTTTCTTCTTTTGCAAACCCCCGATGATCTAAAA
>CBFGNU010000052.1:0-16931 GCA_965650195.1 uncultured Mucilaginibacter sp.
GCGTAATGGAACAAGTAATCAGCTACTTATAATTTCCATAATTGATATTTTGGGGCTTTGTAAAAGTTCACGTACCGGTGATCCACACTGATCCACACTGATCCAAAGTGATCCAAAATGATCCAAAAAAGTGTGAATTTTTCGATTTTGCAATCACTTGATTTATAATGATTTATAACTTGTTTACAGCTAAGTTTACTGACTTAAAAGTAGTTTCACTTTTTAAAAAATAATAATTGCAAATATCTAATTATCAATTAATTACAATAAACTGATCCGGATTTTTTTTGTGAGACGCATATTTTTTGGATCACCTGGTTGTAGTTGCCTTATCATTGGAAACAGGAGTTCGTGAGTAAATAGTACCAATGACTATTGACCAATGACAAATGACTAACTAACTAAATTGTAATAAGCTTAATAGCGCCACAACCATCGGGTTGTTAATGCAGTTTACTAACTTCGGATTAATTATAAACCATTTGATTGTTTGTTATGAAAGTCTGGATGTTCTCTGCCCTGTTGCTAACGACCATAAGCGCTAATGCCCAAACCAAAATCTATTTATGGCCCGGCGCAGTTCCCGGCGAAACAGAGGCTAAACACGAGCCTGTGTTATCGGCCAACCAGTCGGGTAACGTCAAGCGCACAACCAACGTAACAAATCCCGCTATTTTGGCTTTTCAGCCGCAGGCGGCGTTAAACAATGGCTACTCGGTAGTGATCTGCCCCGGCGGCGGATATGAAACCCTGGCTACTGATAAAGAAGGCTCAGAAATAGCCCAATGGTTCAATAAAATGGGTTATACCGCCTTTGTATTGGAGTACAGAACGCCCCAAAAGCGCCTGGGCGCCTTGCAGGACCTGGAGCGTGCCATGCGCGTAATAAGAAGCAATGCCGCCAAATGGAAAATTGACCCTGATAAATTGGGTGTTATAGGCTTCTCAGCAGGTGCGGATATGGCAGCTAAATTGAGCACGCAATATGATAAAAATGTCTACCCGGCTGTAGATGAACTGGATAAAATATCCATTAAACCGGCATTTGCCATGATAATTTACCCCGGCTATCTGAACGACGGCCCGGGCAAAGCGCTAACCCCCGAACTAAGTAAAATGGATGCCAATACACCCACCACCTTTGTTTTTCAGGCAGCTGATGATGGCAGCGGAGGGAGTTCGGTAACCTACGCGTTGGCCCTGCAAAAAGCTAAGGCCCCTGTCGAGTTTCATCTGGTGCCTAAGGGAGGCCACGGTTACGGCATGCGCCCCGGCAACCCCGCCGCCGAAGTTTGGCCGATCTATGCCGAGGCGTGGCTAAAGTCTAATGTGCTGGCCAAGAAGTAAAACAGATAATCTCATACGAAAAAACGCCGCTCCAAACGGAAGCGGCGTTTTTTATATAGCTCAGCTATTTATAGTTTTACCGAAGTCTTCTTGCCGGTATAGCTGACAGCTTTTGCGTTAGCGCTGTTGTAGTTTGTCCCGGCCGGGGCCACAACAACATTAAAGGTGCGGTTGGTTAACAGGCCTTTAAACTCGCCTTTTCTGTCGGCTATGCTTAGCGTCCGCTTCTTATCATCCCAATGGAACGTGACCTCGCTATACTGACCCTTCTCATAGTTGTAATTATCGTTCTCATCTTCGTAAAGCGTAAAGTCGCCATCTGCACCGGGGTATACTCTGATCTCCAGGTTATCCCATTTCTTCTCTGACGAATACTGCACTTGCGGACCAAAAGGCAAAATAGATCCGGCTTTAATATATAATGGAATGATATCCAAGGGTGTTTCCCTTGATACCTTGTTGCCCCCAGCCAGTTTCTCGCCGGTCCAGAAATCATACCATGACGCGCCTGCAGGCAGGTAGGTTTCCTGAGATTTTACCGTACTAAAGTCTTCCGCGTTGGTGGTGGCACTCAGCGCTTTGGTGTACATCCCTTTAGTTACAGGATTTACCAATATGGATTTGCCGAACATGTATTCGTTGGTTGAATCCCACACATTCTTATCAGCTGCAAAGTCCATAAACAGCGCCCGCATCATGCTCGACTGATGAGCGGTGATATCCCACGAAGCAGAATAAATATAAGGCAAAAGTCTGTAGCGTAAGTTGATAAATTTTTCAGCAGCATCGTAAACCTTATCTCCCTTTTTACCGAATTGCCAGATCTCTCTCGGAGCATCCGCCCCGTGCGACCGCATTAAAGGGGTAAAGGCGCCAAATTCCATCCAGCGGGCATAAAGTTCCCTGTAATCAGCATCCTCAAGCTTTTTGGGGTACTTTGTTAAGAAGAACCCACCGATATCAGCATTCCAATACGGGATAGCGCTCAAAGAAAAGTTTAACCCTGTGGGGATCTGCTTTGCAAGTGTTTCCCAGGAAGATGTGATGTCGCCCGACCATGTGTTAGCTGCATAACGCTGCTGACCGGCAAATGCAGAGCGGGTTAAGATAAAAACACGCTTATCTGAGCTTGTAGCGCGTTGGTGATCATAAACCCCACCAACACCTAACAATGGGTAGGCATTGCGTACTTTGCGGAAAGAACCCATATAGGTTTTTATATCAAGGTCGGCAGGTTTAAAGCTTAGGTGATCCGGCTCGGTGGAATCCATCCACCAACCGTCTATACCGAACGGAAATAAGCCTTTATTAAGATAGCTCCAATAAATATCGCGTGCCTCAGGGTTATAAACATCATAAGGTCGCACACCGGAAGGATAGTCTTGTTTCGGAGGCCATATTTCTGATCCTGACTCGGGCCAGGTATGAAAATCAAGCAGCATATTCTTTGCTTTCATGTCCTTATACGGCTTGGTTTCCGGGCCAAATGAGGACCAGATAGAGATCATCAGATGCGCGTTTAAATTATGCACCTCATTCATCATTCTCCGCGGATTTGCAAAATCAACGTTCAAAAACTCCATTGAATTCCACAAATAATTATTGCCCCAGTACTGCCAATCCTGCACAATTCCATCAAGCGGCACGCCTAATTCACGGTATTTTTTTACAACGCCAACTGTCTCGTCCTGGGTTTTATAACGTTCCTTACTTTGCCAAAAACCGAAGGTCCATAAAGGCAACATAGGCGCTTGCCCTGTAAGATCGCGCATTTGCGCAATAACGCCATCGGCGCTCTCGCCGTTTAAGAAATAGTAATCAATTCCCTCGCCTACGTCTGATGAAAAGAAGGTTTCATTCGCTGTATCGCTGAAGGTGGTGGGCGAGTAATTATCCCAAAAAATGCCGTATCCTTTTATAGATTGCAAAAAAGGTACAACATCCTCGGTATTACCCTGCATCATGTTTTTATATACCTGGTTACGCTGGTTCAGGTTACCGCGCTGATGTTGGCCTAAGCCATAAACAGCTTCATCTTTATCCAAAATAAACGACTGTGCAACGGTAAGCGTTTTGCTGCCGGCATCGTCAAATGGCTTAAAAGTAGCTCCGTCCGGTTTCTCTTTTAATAATGATGTTCCCTTACTAGAGGCGTAAGAAATAGCTCCCGTTTTGAGGTCAAGCGTTACTTTTAGTCTCGCGCTTGTAATATCAATTGCATCGCCGCGCTTACTTAGTTTTACAGGCGTTTGCCCGGGCTTTTTTATCACCGAAAGGCTTGCCTGCTTAAACGTTTGGCCGGATGGTGTTTTTGTGATCCTTACTATATCCGGACTATAAAACTGTATCTCTATTGCCTGATCTTTTATCACGGCTTTAGCGCCAAGTGGAGTTGGCTGATAGGTTTGAGCACTACAAACTATCGGGCAGGCAGCAGCAAAAACAAGGACTGCTTTAAAAACTGATCTTAACATTGGTTTGGGTGTATTGGTTGTATCCCGCTAATATACAATCAATTATTACTATTTTAACACAAATCCTCCGGGTTTTGGGCGGTCAGACTTATCGTCTGCTGGTAAAAGTTTTCAACTTTTTTCATCCGATCACTGTTCCAAAAAATATAAAGGGTGTAAAAGCTGTTGACGGTACTAAATGCTTGATTTTTAGTACTTATGTATTTTAGTGTGGAACACTTTGGAACACTTTTCGACCGTTTTTTGGGCTTTTTTTAATAGGATTTGGAACACTTTGGAACACCCAAAAAGAAAATTTGGAACAACAAAAAGGCCGCATCATATTTATCATGATACGGCCTCATCTCTATGCAATAATGTGCATTACTTTAATACAAATCCTTCGGGCTTCAACCTGTCAAATTCATCAGGTTTACCAGCCGATAACTGCAGTCCTTGGGCGTTGGATTTAACTCCACCTTTTGGCACTTCTATACCGGCCGTCCATAATATAGCGTTTAATACAAAACGGCGATAGTTTTCGTTCAATAAAGCCGAATGATAATCCATCCCACCCCAAAGCACGCCACGGGCGCCATTTTTGTCGTAAGCTGTTGCGATGCCGAGCGGATCTGAAGTGCCTTGATTGCTTTTTGTTGTTGTACCGGTTAACAGATCTGTACGATGAGGATCACCCGGATTTACAACCATTCTTGAAAATATCTCGTCCTTATAATTAAACGGACCGACGCCACGCAAAATGGGGTGATTCTTTGCTGCTTCAATAGGTTTAACCTCCCAATAACCTAGTGGATTGCGGGTATAGCCACTTAAACTTGATGAACCAAACCAGCTCAGGTAATACTGAGTAGCTTTTTGATTAGTAGTAGTAATACCCCAGTGCAACACCATAATACCCATGCCGGCTTTATGCAAACTATCTACTTGGGCTAAATAGGCAAGAGTAGGTCGGTCATAGGTCCTGGTATTATCACCGCTCGGCGGAAACAAAGGATGCGCCCGCTCCTTTGAGCTTCCCTCAGCACTGCATTCTACAATTATAGCGTCCACACCTTTCAAATCCTCAATATCTAGCGCGGTGCGCATATAGGAGAACTTAGTGATTATTTTTACGCCTGTTGCGTTGCTGATACTGTCAATACAACGCTGCATAACTAAAAGATCGCGGCGGGTTTCATGGCGTCCCGAGCCTTCCGGTCCGGCGTGGTCTTTAGGGCCTGCCAAAAAATAGATCGTTTTAGTAGGCACATTTTGCGCCGATACCTGGAAGCTAAGCAACACAAATAGCAAAAGCGTCAAAGCTGCTTTTACTACTTTCAAATACTTCTTAACTATCATAGTCTGTTAGTTTATATTGGTTTTGCTGTATTGTAAAGCCACTATTTTTTTATATCAGGCAGTGCGAAGGTGATATAACCTTTTGGCACATCTTCTTCTTTCTTGTTTCTGTCTAACAAAGCGCCGGTTGAAACCACCACCAGATATTGTTTGCCTTTAACCTGGAACATGGCCGGAATACCAGAAGGATTGGCCCGTCCCAAATTATACTCCCAAAGTACCTTACCATTATCTGCATCTATTGCACGTACTTTCCCATCGGCACAAGTTGCGAATATTAAGCCTGAGGCTGTTACTACCATGCCTTTGTTTTGTGTACCACCAGGTGTACCTAAGCCTTTAACATCCGATTTGGCATACTCACCCAATGGTATTTTCCATTTTATGGTGCCTTTATTCAGATCGTACGCGGCAATACCTGCAAATGGAGGAGCCAAAATATCAGAGATAGCGGTGCCCCAATTAGTCCTTTCAATATAGATAGATTTCGGGCCCTTGTAATCTGCGGGGTAATCGGTCATACCACCGGCAGATTCACTTGCACTGCTCGGATTTTCTATTGGAGCCCCACCTGAGGCAACTACCGGCCCCTCAGGCATAGCGTTAGATGCAGGAAAAGCGCCTGGACGGCCACCGCGGCCACCCGGGTTAAGGAAAGCATATATTGAAGTAAGTGTAGCGTCATCAATATGCGGTTGGGCAGGCATACGGCCTTTGCCATTAGTGATATATGTTTTAAACAGATCAGGTGTTACGCGAGTGCCTAAATCGGCTAAAGACACTCCTGCACCGTCAAGACCGTTACGGTCAGCGCCATGGCACGACTGGCAGTATTGAACATAGGCAGTTTGCCCGCGTAAAGCAGCGGCCGCGTTAGGATTACCTCCCCGCGCAGGCCGATCGGCCCTTTTAACCAATTGGTAAAAGCATGACATTTCCTGGTACATTACATACACCAAACCCTTATCCGGATTTGCTGCCGTGTTGCCCTGGTTAGCGCCGCCAACAGATCCAGGTAAGGCAAAAACCTCGTACTTATCAGACAATGGCTGATACATGCCTGTTTTAGCCGCTTTCATCCGCGCAATATATTGTTGCCTGGTTGCTTCGGGTAAGTAAGGGTTAATATCCGCCGCTGTAACGTTATGCCTGTTAAATGGTGGCACAACAGTAGGTATGGGCTGCGTTGGCGATGTCCACTCATCGGGCATATCACTTTTAGGAAAAGGCATTTCTTTAATAGGCCAGATAGGTTTGCCGGTAACCCGGTCAAACACATACATATATCCGTTTTTTGAAGCCTGCGCTACCGCATCAACCTTTTTACCATTATGGTTTATGGTAATCAACTGAGGAGCAGCGGTAAGGGCATAGTCCCAGATATCATGGTGTACAGTTTGAAAATGCCAAAGGCGTTTTCCGGTACGTGCATCTAAAGCTAAAAGGCAATTGCCAAATATGTTATTACCCGCGCGGTCAGCGCCATCATAATCATAAGTAGGCGATCCTAAAGGGAAGTAAGCTATCCCGCGTTTTTCATCAACCGAAATTTCTCCCCAAGTATTAGCAGCTCCCGAGTACCTCCAGGCATCTTTGGGCCAGCTTTCGTATCCATATTCTCCGGGATGAGGAATGGTATGGAACACCCATTGCATCTTTCCGGTTATTACATCATAAGCCCGTACATCGCCGGGGCCCGCAAACGGATCCTCGCCGGGAGCAGAACCTAACAAGATCAGGTTATCATAAATGTGTCCGGCGGAGGTTGATGCCATACGCCTTAACAGTTCCGGCGCACGGCCAATACCTTCCTTAAGATCTACGGAGCCGTTTTTACCAAACGTTAGTATGGATTTACCTGTGTTAGCATCTATTGCCTGCAAATAGTTACCAAGCGAGATTAGGAAGCGTTTTTGCTTTTTGTCTTTACTTTGCCAAAAATTAATGCCACGTTGAACAATACCCCTCAAATTGGCGTGTATCCAAAGTTCTTTACCGGTGGCAACATCAACAGCTACTAACGAACTGTTTTTAGCCAGTACATACATTATCCCGTCAACAATGATCGGGTTAAACCTGTATGAGCCGCCTCTTTCGTTCACCGTTGAATATATAAATGCCGGCTGCAGATTAACAACATTTTTCTTGTTGATCTGGGTAAAGTTCATGAATTTGGAATGATCAGGCCCACCGCCATAATCTTTCCATTCTGTGTGGGGTGGCGGCACAGCTGCTGCCTTCTTTTTCGGTCCATCCTCCTTATTAGAAGGAACAACAGCGGCTATAAAAGCCATACAAGCGACAGCTGACAGCACAATTTTTATACTACGGGCGTAGTACAAATTGCCAAATACAATTGGTTTCATATAATTGGTTTATTATTGGTAAACTATGTTTATTACTAAGTTAACAGTGTGCCCACCACACTGTTAAAATGTTTTATTAATGTTACATTGTTTATTTAGGGCCTACCTGCAATGTGTAGCTAAACCGTGAATTATTTGCCCAAACCTGGAATTTCTCCAACGGCCGGGGGCCGCAACTTGCTGAACCAACGCCCAGGGTTTTGGTTGACAAACAAAATACGGTAGCTGTACTAGGCGGTAGATCTATTTTATACTCAACCGGGAACATCTGCTCGTCGGTGTGTGGTAATGCTGTTACCTGCATAAGGTTAGCATCGCCTTTTATTTTAAGTGCAGGTGCTTTGCTGCCCACAAACTCAACCCACCGCACTTCTTCATGGTTGCCCCTATCCATAGGTTTTTCATATTCGTATTGGTCATTAACACCTAACTCATATAAACCTACATCGGCCGAGCTTTTTCGGTCGTTATAATTTTCCAATGGCCCTCTGCCGAAATACTTCATATGGTCTAGGTCTTTATTAAGCAGCATGCGTACTCCAATGCGGCCCAGGCTGATCTGCATCCCCTCAAACTGCATATCATTATCTACATTGACAGAACCGTCTCCTTTAATTAAATAGATAGCTGTATGATAAACGCCAAAGCCTTCCTTTCCTTCGGCCCTAACGGTTGACGTAACCTTAACGGTGAACATGTCAACAGCTTGTGCCTTTATATCCACCAGCGAAAACTGCAGATTATTTACGCCGTATTTTTCCCAGGCAGAATTGGCCCACATATCATCATTACGGTGTGCAGCCCTCCACAGGTGTACTTTAGGCCCGCCATTATCGGTTAACATATTAACGCCGCCTTTAAGCAATTGGCTCATCATCCCGGTCTTTTTATCAAAGCTTATAGAAAAACCCTGACCGGTAACTTTTATTAGCTGTGGTGTTTGGCTTAAAGCAACAGGTTTGGTCGATTTAGCTTCTACCACCCTAATTGTGTTAACCGGTAATTTAAACTGATCCCAGGCAACCTCATAACCCTTATCAGCCCATAGGTTTTTTTGATTTTGTGTATACGATACGCGCAGGTAGTATTCAGCACCCGGTTTAGGGTGTTCTATTTTATACGGGATAATTGCGCGGCCTTCGCGCCGGGCTCCTACTCGTGGAACTATAAATGTCCCCTTGCTTATTTCAACTCCGTTCTCAGTTAAACTCCATGCGCCGTCAAAACCTTCCAATGCAATAAATTGGAATTTATTACGGACACGGATAGCGCCTGTAACAGCATCAGTCAGATCGGTACTTATCCATTGAAATGCTTTCTTCATTTCGGGATAGTGTGGCTTTACGGTTTTTCTGTCCCATGCAACCACACCTTTATGGATAAAGTAGTGATCGTTAGGAAACTCACCAAAGCCACCGCCATAAGCTAAAATGGGATGCTTTGGATCGCGTCTGTTCCAAAGCGCCTGATCCTGAAACTCCCAGATGGCTCCGCCTAAAATTTCGGGTGTATTGTCAAACAAGTCAGAATATGTATCCAATGATCCCATTGAATTGAACATAGCGTGTATAAACTCGCAGATGTAAAGCGGTTTAGTAAGTTCGGGATTACGAACCATCCTTAGATAATCTTCAGCAGTTCCGTACATCCTGCCATCTAGATCAGCTGGATTGTTTTTTCCCGCGCCGTAACGCTCATAATGCGTTGGGCGGGATGGATCAATAGCTTTAACAGCTGTAAGCGCGGCGCCAACGTTGGTACCACCTATACCGCCTTCATTACCCAGCGACCATATAATAACCGAAGGATGGTTTTTAAAATTTTCTACGTTGGCAACATTTCTGTCAACAATAGCAGCTTTCATGGTTGGCTCTTCGTCAAACTTCCTGTCGTATCCGTGGTATTCCATATTCGCTTCAGCAACCAGCCAAATGCCCCATTCATCGCATAGCTCGTACCAGCGCGGATCATTCGAATAATGCGAAGTGCGTATGTGATTACAATTACCTTGCTTAATTACTTCTAAGTCGCGAATCATTTGCTCCTCTGTAATAGCATGCCCAACGTCCGACCAATGCTCATGGCGGTTAACGCCTTTTAACTTGATAGGGACGCCGTTCACCATAAATACGCGGCCCTTGATCTCGATCTTGCGGAAACCAATTTTTTGAGAAATGATCTCGCCTTCGCCCGTGGTTAATACCGCAGTGTATAGGGTTGGCGTTTCTGCTGTCCATTTTGCCGGATTGGCAATGGGGAAGGTAATATTGAGTTCCTGCTCCTGCTTAGCATTTAATGCACTACCAGATACGTTACCTTTGGCAATTTCTTTGCCCGTATTGTCATAAAGCGTAGCTGTTAGTGTCTGTGCTTTTGAAGTATTGTCGCCGTAGTTTTTTATTTTGGCTGATACCTTTACTGTTGCGTCACGATAAGCTTCATCAAGTTCCGGTTTTACAAAAAAATCTCGGATGTGCGTTTGAGGCGAGCTCCATAATGTAACATTACGGAAGATGCCGTGTAAACGCCACATGTCCTGGTCTTCCAGCCACGTTCCTGATGTATATTCATAAACTTCGGCAGCAATGGCGTTTGTGCCTGGTTTTAAATATTTGGTTAAATCGAACTCGGCAGCGTTACGGCTATTTACGCTAAAACCTACCTTTTGCCCGTTCACCCAAAGGAAGAAACCTGCATCAACACCATCAAAAGTCACAAATACTCTCCTACCTGCCCATTCAGCCGGCACCTCAAAGTTTCTTTTATAACTACCCACCGGGTTGCGCTCTGTAAAAGCGGTATACCTCTTATCCGGCTCGCTCATTACATGCGGAAAATCCTTTTTTATGGTATAACCTAGGTTACGGTAAAATGGCGTGCCATAGCCCTGCACCTCCCAATTAGAAGGTACAGCTATATCCGCCCATTTGGATACATCAAAATCAGTTTTATAAAAATCAACCGGACGCTTTTCCGGACTGGCTACCCAGTTAAATTTCCATTTTCCGTTGAGGGTACGTGCAAACGATGATGCATGCCGTTTAGCCACCAATGCTTCCTGCAAGTTGGCATAAGGCATTAAAGTAGCATGGTAGGCCTCTTTGTTGATGCCTGTTATTTCCGGATTTTCTATTTCGGCAGGGAAATCAACACCGGCCCTAAGCACGGTTTGAGCGTTTAAATGAAAATCCAAAATGGAGCATAATATTATTTGTAGTTTATTAATGTTTTAAATTTTTACAGAAACCGGTTTACCTGTGTAAGTGATCTTTTTTGCAGGGGTGCCTTCGGCAATACCACCGCCGTTAGCATCACCCACAACTACTATATTAAATGTGCGGCTTTTTAAATAATTAGCATAAGTGCCAGTCCTTGCGCCGATAGTAAGCGTTTGGCTTTTTTGATTCCACTTAAATGGGATGTTGGTGTATGCGCCTTTTTCATAATCATATCCGTCGCCCTTGTCTTCGTATAGCGTGAACGTTCCATCGGCTCCTTTATAAACTCTTACCTCCAATACATCCAGCGATTTCTCGCCGGTATATTGCATTTGTTTAGCCATTGGTACTATTGAACCCGCCTTAACAAAAACCGGGATCTTATCCTGCGGTGCGGGCGCTTTAACAGTTTGTCCGGCAGTGTAGCGTTTGCCTGTCCAGTAGTCATACCATGCAGCGGCTTTAGGCAGGTATACATCCCACTCTGTTACACCGGCCGCCGTAATTGGCGCTACCAAAAACGATTTGCCAAACATGTATTGATACTCTTGCTGCACGGCTTTGGCATCCGCAGGGAAATCCATAACCAAAGGGCGCATCATGGTCGAGCCATGTTTAGAAACCTGCCATCCTTCTGAATAAATGTAAGGCATTAAACGATATCTCAGATTCATCATGCTACGCATGTTGCCTTCCACTTTGTCGCCATATTTCCATGGCTCAGTTTCGGTTTGGTAGCCATGTATGCGGAATATAGGATTGAACGTTCCCCACTGGAACCAGCGGGTTAATATGTCGTGATATTTGTCATCTGTATACTGCCCTCTGCCCGGACGGAAGAACCCACCGATATCGGTAGTCCAGTAAGGCATACCTGTTAAATTGTAATTCAGGCCCGCAACAATCTGACGTTTTAACACGTCCCAGTTCCAGCCAATATCACCCGACCAGTTAATGGTACCAAAGCGTTGCTGGCCCGGGAATGCCGACCGCGTTAATGTAACTACCCTTTTACTTGGATCAGCAGCGCGCTGGCCTTCATAAACCGCCTTGCTAACAAACAGCGGATAGGTAAGGCGGTAAAATTCGCCCAAACCAAAATAAGTTTGCTTGCCAACCAGAGCATCGTTCTCAGGCTCGGTAGCGTCCATCCACCACGAATCAACGCCTTTGGCAAATAAGTTGGTGTTTAGGGCGGCCCAATGTGTTTTTTGTGCTTCGGGATTATAAATGTCTATCCAGGGGCTGTTAGCTATGTATAAATTCTTTTCAAGATAAGGTTTGGCGATGTCTGATTTTTTATCCAGATTTTCCCATACAGAAACAGAGAAATGGGAATTCAGATCATGCAATTCTTTTATAAAACCTTCGGGATTTGGGTAATTGGTCTCATCAAATTTAGGTACGCCCCAACCATATTTACCCCAGTACTGCCAATCTTGCACAATCACGTCAACCGGCAAATTTCTTTTTCTAAATTCTTTAATGGTTTCAACCAGGTGTTTGCCAGAGGTATACCGCTCGCGGCATTGCCAAAAGCCATAAGCCCATAAAGGCAGCATGGGTACATTGCCGGATAGGTTGCGGTAATTAGTTATCACCTCATCGGCACCGCCGTAAAACACTACATAATCTAAAGATTTAGCATTAGGTGAACGAAATACGTTTTCATCAGCTACCGGCTTCCATGATAATTTGGGTTTATTTGCTGCTTTGCAAACCACCTGTACGGTGTGCTCGCCAGCGCTAAGATTAATGATCTTACTTGCAGCAGGTGGCAGCCATTGGTTTGATTGATCTATGCGTGCTATACCGTCTATAAGCAGCAAATGACGGCTTTCCATATCGCCCAGATCAAGCATAAACGTGTAGTCGCCAGCTTTATCCAACCTGAACTTTCCAGCATAGAGTGCCTGCTGCTGAGATACTCGTTGAGTACCTGCTGTTGTAGTTACATCTTCATAGCGCACTTGCACAGCATTGGTATCTTTTTTAGCAAGCTCAACTACATTGTCGGTTGGGTTAAACGTTGTTAAGCCGTATTGATGCCATAAAATGCCGTAGCCCTTACTTGAATAAATGAAAGGGATGGCAATTTGCGTATTAACCTGGATCAATTTGCGGGATACGTTGCGAAGGTTGTAATATCCATCCTGAAATTGGCCTAACCCAAATACGTATTCATCGGCCGGCGAATTAAATGCCTGTTCTGCTGAGTAACAAGCCTCTCCCATTACAGTACCTGATACCAACTTACGGCTATTGGCTTTTTCCCGGAGAAACACTTTACCGGCGCTGTTTGCATAGGTAAGTGTGCTGTTTTTCTTATCAAACAAAACCGTTACCGCCTTGGTGCTTAACTTTAATTGGGCCGGTGTTTCTGTCACCTTAAATGCAGGTACCGTTTGCTTGTTGATCAAAACAAATTCTTGTTTTTCCACCGGCAGGTCTTTTTGCCATTGCACACGGATAGATTTATCCGTTAACGGAGTAATATTTAAAACACCTTCTGATAGCTGAATTGACAGTTTTTCCTTGCTTGAAGTATGTTTTTTATACGTCTGACCGAAGGTTACAGCAGGAAGTAGCGCCGCAATGAAAATTAGAACTTTTTTAGTCATTTGTTTATTTATATTTAAATATCGTTAGCCGATAGTGTATCAATAATAAAGCCGCGCATCTATTGATAACGCGGCTTAACCCGCTTATACTAAAATGAAGCCTGGTGTACCCTCATTGTTTACTTACCAGGTTCGTCTTTGATGCTACCCGAAAGCTTGAATCGAACTGCATTTTTTTTATAATTAACATTTAAAAATAATATCATTTGCGAATGAATTTAGTTTAAGATCTTTTCTATTTAGAATCCACATTTATGGATTGCCGGCTACTCGCAATTGTTGATATTTAAGATTAAATTGGCATTTCGAATTAACATTTTATTACCCATTTAAAGATTAATAAAATTACCTTTTTATTAAGGAATATTACCATACTGAAAATTCACCTCTCTTAAGAAATATTGCTATAACGGTTAAAATGCCGTCGTTAGTCTGCAGATATTTTTTGTAACAAGGCAGAAACGTAGTTTAATGATTAAACTATCAAGAGGTAAGATAAGATTAAATTTATTTATCCTTTTGGGCTTTGTGGCCCTCGCGCAATACATTTATAAGCAACTCCAGCTTAACCGGTTTCGAAACATAACCATCCATGCCCGCTGCAAAGCATTCCTCGCGGTCTTCGGGCATCGCGTTAGCGGTCATAGCTACTATATATGGCTGCGTAATATTGTCCATTTTACGAATAATGCGCGTTGTTTCCAATCCATCTAACTCGGGCATCTGTATGTCCATCAGTATAATATCATGTATCTTCCTGTTAAGCTCATCCAGCACCTCACGCCCGTTATTTGTCAGTGTTGCTTCAAATCCGAGCTTCTCCAAAATCCTCATTATGAGTTTTTGATTGATCAAATTGTCCTCTGCTACCAATATACTGGCCGGGTTCTCAACAGCAAAATCAACAGATAAAACTGAAGTGGTTTTGTGCTCACTACTATCTAAATACTGTTTATGCTTAAACTCATTTTGTATGGCCATGCTTAAGTGATGCTGCTTAACAGGTTTAGTTAGCGTGGCAGCAAATAAGTTTGGATAATTTTTTTGCGATTCATTGCCTACTGAGCTTAATAAAATTACCGGAATTAGCGGATACATTTTTTTAATTATCCGGGTAAATGCAAGGCCGTCCATTTCGGGCATTTGCATATCGGTAATTATCATATCAAAAACACTTCCGGCTTTTAAAAGCGCCAGTGCTTCAGCCGCTGAGTGGGTAGAAGTGGTATTAAGATTCCATATCTCCAACTGCCCTTTTAATACTTTTAAGTTAGTTGCGTTATCATCAACTATTAATATGTTTTTATCCTTGATGTCAGGAAGTGCAGATGCCTCCAGCCGATCATGCTGCAAAGCATCACACTTTATAGTAAATTTAAATTTGGTGCCTTTATTCTCTTCGCTTTCTACCGTTATTGAGCCGCCCATTAACTGTATAAGTCGTTTGCTAATTGCCAGACCTAAACCGGTGCCGCCATATTTACGTGTTATTGACGAATCGACCTGCGTAAATGCCTCGAATAGTTGTGGTAACTTTTCCTCCGGTATACCTATACCTGTATCAACTACCTCGAAAGCCAGTTCTAATTCACTACCGGTCTGATTAACCAGTGTGACATTTAAAAAGACTTCACCTTCATGTGTAAATTTAATAGCATTGTTTATCAGGTTGATCAATATTTGCCGCAGGCGCATTCCATCAGCAATCAGTAATGATGGCAAACGATGATCAATTTGGTAAATAAGGTCGATGTTGTTTTCAGCAGTTTTTTTGGCAAACAGATCAAACACCTCTTCAATACAAATTCTTAATTCAAATTCGTGTGGATCAAGATCCATTTTACCCGATTCGATCTTTGAGAAATCGAGTATCCCATTTATAACATTCAACAGTGCCTCGCCGCTGTGGATAATGGTTTCGGCATATTCGTACTGCTCTTCGTTAAGTTTAGTTTCGCCAAGTAGTGCAGCCATTCCAATAACACCATTCATCGGCGTACGTATTTCATGGCTCATGGTGGCTAAAAATATGCTTTTGGCTTTGTTTGCCCGCTCAGCATCCAATCTAGCCTGTTCGGCACTTGCATGGGCCTTCTCCTCTTGCAGACGTTGCTCATGCAGCTCTTCATTTAGCGTTTGCAACTCTTCCGTTTGTTCTATCAGATCATTATTTAATTTTTTCAGATCCTCTGCCTGATTCAGCACTTCTTGCGTGCGACGGGTAACCTGCCTTTCCAACACAACTTTTTGGGCTTTTATAGTTTTTACCCTATAGTTATATACAACATATAATACAACCATAATAAATAAAACTACCAATGCCTTAAACCACCAGGTTAACCAAAACGGCGGCAATATTACAATTTGTAAAGCGGTGCCCTTTTCATTCCAAACCTCATCATTATTGGCTGCTTTAACCCTAAAAGTGTATGTGCCGGCATTAAGATTTGTATACGTTGTCCTATGCTGACTACCTACATAATTCCAGTCCGTTTCAAAACCCTCAAGCATATAAGCATAACTGTTGTCTTCGGGCACTGTATAGTTTAAAGCCGAAAACTCAAACGTGAATATTGATTGAGCGTGGTTTAAAGTAATAACACGTGTGTCACTAATGGACCGTTTTAAGGGAGAATTGGCCAAACCGGCTACCACAGGTTTATTAAATAGTTCAAAACCTGTTATAATTACCTTTGGAATGTTTTTATTTTCGGGTATGTATTTGGGATTAATGCGATTGAAACCATTTACGCCACCAAAGTAAATTTCGCCTGCACGCGACATTAAACCTGCGTTTAGTTTAAACTCGTGGTCTTGCAGGCCATTTTTTAATGTAAAATTTTTAAAAGTATTTTTTTTGATATCAAAACGGCTTAACCCCATGCTGGTGCTTAACCACATATAACCGTCATTATCATAAACCATACTGTAAATATTATTATTTGCCAGTCCGTTTGTGGTTGTATAGGCTATAAATTGATTTTTGCCGGGTAAAAACTTATTTAATCCGCCACCTGTTGCTACCCAAACATTGCCATTTTTATCGCCTGTGATACTAAAAATAATATTGTTTGAAAGATTACTGTTGGCCTTATTAAGCCTGCTTATAGTATGTGTTGCGGTATGGTAAACACTAATTCCGGCATTGTAAGTACCAATCCAGATGTCGCCGTTTTTATCTTCGTAAAAACAGCGTATTACGTTACTGCTTATGGTTTTATCGTTATTGTACTCGCTTTTAATTTTGGTAACTTTTTTTAGAGTGGGGTCAAGTATATTAACACCCCCACCGTTTGTACCTATCCACAAATTATTTTTACCATCCTCCATTAAAGCAAACACTCTCTCATCAGATAATTGATCGACACGATTGCCCTTTGTAAAATTGGTGAACTTGTTTTTATCAATATCAAACAGATCCAATCCGCCTGTATAACTGCCTATCCACAAACGGTTACCTGTTTTGCTTTTTAAAAGGGCAAGTACATTGTCAGCAGATATGCCGTTCTTTACATTTTCGCGGTACCGGTAATAACTAAATGTGTTATTCTTTGTATCAAATAAATT
>CBFGNU010000053.1:0-16500 GCA_965650195.1 uncultured Mucilaginibacter sp.
CGACGTCGAACCCGGGCTGGAACCAGGCCGTGTTCCATGCCTTCCAGCAGTTCCTTTTCCGTGTTTTTTAAGACCGCCCTTACTTTGTACATGGCAGAGCGATAGTTGCTGCTGGTGGAGGAATCTGTAAGCGTTTCCACAAACTTTTCGGCAGTTAAAAATGCGGTGGCTTCTTCACGGGTAAACATTACAGGTGGCAAACGGTAGCCATCCATAATAGAATAGCCGACACCGGCTTCGCCTATTAACGGTATGCCTGCTTCCTCAAGCGTTTTTACATCGCGATAAACGGTGCGTAAGCTAATGTTAAAGCGTTCGGCTATATCGGCTGCTTTTACCACCCTACGCGATTGTAGTTGTATCAATATGGCGGCTATACGATCGATGCGGTTCATTAACTGCCAATTTAAGAAATGTATGTGATATTAAAAGAAACTCACGGGCAGAATTAGCTCTATCCTGTTTTTTCCCACGCCGCCAAAAATATCATCATCCATTAAATAACTGTAGCGTACACCGAAGGTAAGCGGGTGCTGGTTAAACCATTTGGTATCAAAATACAACTCTGCCCCTGCCGTGCGGAAATTGGCATTAAACGGCTTTCCGTTGGTGTACACATCATTTGTGCGGGTATAATCAAAAAACAAATTGCCACGGATCCTCATAAAATATACGGTTTGTGCAACACCGCCATCCGGGTAAAACAAAGGGAGATGATAGTTTACACCAATTTTGTTCATCCGCCGCAGATTTTCGGCTGTGTAGCCCCGTGAGAACGGGAAGTTGTTAGAGAAATCTACCGCATTACTTTGTCCTTTTTCCTGATGAGCCACATTTACCATAAGATTATGGTTACGCATTACACCGGGCATGTAAAGTGTTCCGTTGGCAAGAAACTGGGTGGCACTTAAGTTGGTTATGGCATGCTTGTAACTTAAATTGATACTTTGGCCAAAACGCGGGTAAATATGCTGCCTGGCTTGTTGTATGTGGTTACTAAAGGTTATTGAATGACTGAGATAGGTATAATTACGATCGCGGAAACGCGAGCGGAATGCATCCTGAAAAGTATTGCTGGTATAATACGCATCACTACCCATACTTAGCGATGTAATTTGTGTGCCGTTGCTAAAATTTAAGGGCACCCGCAACCCAACGTAAACATCCTTTTCGTCAAAGTAAATGCGCTCGCCATTAAAAAGACTTCGCCTGTCAATGGTATAGTTAACACCTCCCCTGATATATGGGAATAGGCCTCCGTACACAGCATCAAAACCGAATTGCTTATAGCCCTCGTCACGGTTATAATTGAAAGATAACTGCGACTGAAAAGTATTCAACACATTCTCGCCAACCAGCGCCAGGCTGTAGTTGGGGTCGCTAAAGTCGGGTATCAAACTATGAAAGTTAAATAAACCGTGCGCCTTACTGTATTTGGTAACGGTGAGTGGCTGTATTGATGGGTCACCTAAAATATTGGCAGCGGTATCTTTTTGAAGTCCGCTTATGTTAAAATTGGAAAGCTTTTGACTAACCGGTCGTGGCGCGTTTCTCCATTTTGCAGCGTTGTTGTCAACCTGGCTTACCTTGTAACCATAAGCCGTAAACTCAACCCATGCTATTTTACCGCCCGATAGGGCCGGCTGATATTGATTAAGGCCTGCGGCATCAGTATTAAATTCCAGCAGTTTTTCCGTTACTGGGTCAAAAGAATATAGCCGGTCGTTTTTACCCGATGTCGCAGAAAAATAGACAAGATTGTCTTTTACAGTAATAAAACCAATTGGGCTATAACCAAACGGCAACAGGTATTTAACCGCACCGGTTTTTATCGCAATAAATGCGAGGGACATTTCGCCTTTCGGCGTTCGTACTGCAGTTACCAGCGTTTCGTTATTATAAAATTTAGGATAGGTATATAGCAGATTTCCGGCCTTGGGTATTTGACTAACAACTTTACCCGTTGCGCCATCCAAAATATGCAGCCAACTTTGGCCGGCAACTGTCTTTACGGCAACTATCAGCGTACCATCGGCATTAAAAGCCGGAGCAAAGTATTTGGTTGATTGGGTGAGTCGCTTTTCCTTACCGGTGTTTACATCTAAAATCCGCAGTTCGCTATAGTCACGATAGGTCCAGCGCAAGTCAGGGCGGTAAGCGGCATAAACAACTTTGCCATTTCGGTAATCAAAGTAATTATCCAATGAACGCGACCTGGTGCTTATTTTACTTTCAGTGCCATTCTTGTTGAGCGTAAACTGTGGCAGTTTATTGTAGGCTGATGTGACATAAATAAGCGTATTGTCATCTACATAAGCAGGGTATTCATTGCTGATTACTGAATTATTGGAGGGTTGAATTGTTGGTTTATATGGATATTGTTGTTTAAAATAACGCAGGCCATCAGCACTAAACTGTTCAAAGCGCTTGCCTGTATATTTTTTTATCGCCTTTTGCATTGGATAAAACAGCCTCTTAAACGATGCGGCATCATGAGTAATATTGCGCCATACCTCATTACCATATTTTTCGCGGCCATAAGCCGTTAGCATGTATCCCATGGGATACCAATCCGGTATGTAATCTTTATAAGATCCATTGCGCAGTTTCATCCAGCTATAATTTTTGTCTGCTGCCCATAGCGCGCGGTAACCATTATAAAAATAAGGCAGCCTGCCTCTGCCCTGTTTGCTTACCAGTGTTTCGTTATAAACAGCATCGCCCTCAAAAAACCAGTCGGGTATAGCCAGGCTATTAGCAACGGCTTGTCCGCCCTGGCCGAAAATGGTTGATAACGCCCTTGATAAGCCCACATTAAAATTATTGTATTGCTGCACATGGCGGTACTCGTGTATAGCCAATTGATCGGCCCAAGGCAGGCTGCCCAGTTCAAAACTATTTTGATCGGGTGTTAAATAGAATTCGCTTCTGAAAGGTGCCAGGCCGACGTATGCGTTAGGAATAGTCGTTTTATCCTGCAGAACTATGCTGATCTTTTTTTGCGTGTTGCCTATGGTTGGTTGAACGGGCTGGTTAACTCGTTGGATAACTCCGGCGACATTGAACGCCACCGAATCCAGCCCTTGCGGAAAGATAACCTTTACAGCAGGGGTATTTACCTGCTTCCACTTAACCGATGGAGGGTTACCTCCGAACTGCTGCGCAATTGCCGTTGTAGTAGCCGCAACAAGCAGCGAAAGGGCTAGAATATATCTGACGGACGAATTAGCGCTCATATTGGTTATGCCATGCAATTTATACCTTTTGATGCAATTCACAATATCATGACACAGCATAGGGCAAAACTATATACCTTTGCCCCTTGTTAACGTAACACCATGGCTAAAGTTTCTATCAACCTGGCAACAGGCTCTATACAAAAAGAAGAAATTATTGTAGGTATTGATTTGGGTACTACCAACTCTTTGGTGGCCTTCATTAATCCCGACAAAAACCCACAGGTGATAAATGATACGGGTAAGGGTGTTTTGGTACCATCTATAGTACACTTTGGCCAGGCGGGTGATATTACTGTTGGCAGCGAAGCCAAAAACTACCTGATAACCGACCCGCAGAATACCATTTTTTCTGTTAAAAGATTACTGGGCCGCTCCTTTAAAGATGTGGCCAATTACAAAGACTTTTTCTCGTACAAAGTTATTGACGACGACAGCGAGAGCCTGGTTAAAATTAACGTAGGTGATAAGTTCTATACCCCTATTGAACTATCCTCACTGATATTAAAAGAATTGAAAGCCCGTGCCGAGCATGCGCTTAAAACCCCGGTTAACCGTGCGGTTATAACCGTGCCCGCTTATTTTAATGATTCGCAGCGGCAGGCTACGCGCGATGCAGGTAAACTGGCGGGATTGGACGTTTTACGTATAGTGAATGAACCTACAGCCGCAAGTTTAGCTTATGGCATAGGTTTAAACCCTGATGAGACTAAAACTATTGCGGTGTATGATCTGGGGGGTGGAACGTTTGATGTGTCCATATTGCAGATACAGAATGGCATTTTCGAGGTACTGTCAACCAATGGCGATACCTTTTTGGGTGGTGATGACTTTGACCGCGCTATTGTTGATTACTGGATTGAGCAAAATCAATTGAATACTGCCGAGGTAAGCGCAAACAGGGAACTTGCGCAGGAGCTTCGGCTTAAGGCAGAAGAGGCTAAGAAAGCCCTTTCGCATCAGAGCATTTTCAATGAGAAGATTGGCGAGATCTGGTGCATGCTTGATAAGGTGACTTTTGAGCAATTGATATTACCGAAGGTCCAACAAACCATTAAAGCCTGCGAGAACGCGCTGAGGGATGCTAAACTGGATGTAAAGCAGATTGATGAGGTAGTAATGGTAGGCGGATCAACCCGTACGGGGTTGGTTAAAAAGATGGTGTCTAACTTCTTTGGACGCCCGGTGCATGATGATGTTAACCCTGATGAAGTGGTTGCCTTAGGCGCTGCCATCCAGGCGGATATTCTGGCGGGTAACCGCAGGGACATTTTATTGTTGGATGTTACCCCGCTATCCTTAGGTATTGAAACCATGGGTGGCTTGATGGATGTCATCATCCCACGCAACAGCAAGGTACCTACTAAAGCAGGCAGGCAATACACCACATCAAAAGATGGGCAGGTGAACATGAAAATTGCTGTTTACCAAGGCGAGCGCGACCTGATAAGCGAAAACCGTAAACTGGCCGAGTTTGAGCTAAAAGGCATCCCGGCTATGCCGGCTGGTTTCCCTAAAGTGGATATTAACTTTTTGCTGAATGCTGATGGCATTTTAAAGATACAGGCTATTGAACTACGCTCTGGTGTTAAACAGGAGGTTGAAGTTAAGCCCACATACGGCATTACCGACGACCAGGTGGAGCAAATGCTGATGGACAGCATTACCCACGCTAAAGACGATGTGGCGCAACGCATGGTTATTGAGGCCCGTACAGAGGGCGAGCAAATGATCTACACGGTTGAGCGCTTTTTGCAGAAGAACGGCCAGCATGTTACCATAGAAGAAGCTGTAGAAACCAATAAACTGCTTGATGCCCTTAAAACCGAACTAACAGCCGGCGACAAAGACCGTATCCACAAAGCTATTGATGCCCTGAACGAGTATACCCGCCCCTTTGCCGAGCGCCTGATGGACACCGCGATAAGCCATGCCATGAAGGGTAAAAAGGTAGAATAATCAGGTGATCCAAAAAATAGATGTTCCGTTGAAAAATGGATCACATTCTAATTGATTATCAGGTTTTTAACGTTTTTCATTGCACTGACTTTTACGTCAGTTAGATTACCTATAAAATTAGGTTAAAACATTGAATATCAATTAGTTGAAAAAGCATTAAATTAGGAGTTTTTTGGATCACTTTTGCAACACAAAAGCAACAATTTGGATCACCCTGTTTTAGAGCGATTGATGCTTCTCAAAAAAGCCTTATAAACAACAAAAGCCACCCAATTGGGTGGCTTTTGTTGTAAAATGTTATGATCTGTAAATCCTACAAATACTAGTCCTCATTAATAGCCTTTACGCCAGGTAATTCTTTACCTTCCATATACTCTAACAACGCGCCGCCGCCAGTTGATACGTAACTCACGTCGGCAGTCATGTTAAACTTAGATACCGCTGCTGCTGAGTCGCCGCCGCCTATCAGCGAGAATGCGCCTGCTTCGGTAGCTTTTACAACTGATTCGGCAATAGCTTTGGTTCCTATTAAAAACTTCTCCATCTCAAATACACCCATCGGGCCGTTCCAAAGGATAGTTTTTGACTCCTCGACTACCTTGCTGAATAACTTAACGGTTTCAGGGCCAATATCCAGTCCCATCCAGCCATCAGGAATTTCGCCTGTTTTGGCTACACCTGTATTGGCATTGTTGCTAAAATCATCAGCGGTAACGTTGTCAACCGGCAATAAAAGGTTTACACCTTTATCTTTTGCTTTCTGTATCAGGTCAAGCGCTAATTGCTGTTTATCCAGCTCCACCAATGATGTGCCGATATTACCGCCGTTAGCTTTGGCAAAAGTGTAAGCCATACCACCGCCAATAATCAGGTTATCCACCTTATCCAGCAAACGCTCTATCAGCAATATTTTATCAGATACTTTTGATCCGCCCATAATAGCGGTAAAAGGGCGGTCAGGGTCATTCAACACTTTTTCAGCATTTTTCAACTCCGCTCCCATTAAATAACCAAAGTATTTGGCGTTAGGGAAAAACTGGGCTATAACAGCTGTTGATGCATGTGCACGGTGAGCTGTACCAAAAGCATCGTTCACGTAAATATTGCCCAGGGCAGCTAATTTTTCAGCAAAATCAGCATCACCCTTTTCTTCCTCTTTATAAAAACGAAGATTCTCCAGCAACAACACTTCTCCACTTGCAAGCGCACCTGCTTTTGTTACTGCTTCTTCACCAATACAGTCGTTGGCAAATTCAACCTGCTGACCTAACAGATCGGAAAGATGTTTGATAACGTGCTTTAATGAATCTTTTTCGTTAGGGCCGGCTTTAGGTCTGCCTAAATGCGACATTAATATTACCGCGCCGCCATCCTTAAGAATTTTCTTGATGGTTGGGAGTGCTGCTGTTATCCGGTTATCGTCTGTTATAGTACCGTTCTCGTCAAGCGGAACGTTAAAATCAACACGTATAAGTGCTTTTTTACCTAAAAAGCTTATTTGATCTATAGTTTTCATACAAGTTTATGTTTGTTAGCTAAGCGGGGGCCAAAATCAGCATTTTAATTTTAATACCGTAATGCAAAGTGAAAATGATGCATTAAATCCATTTTGCCTATTTCCCGCATCCAGAAACCTCTATTGCTTTAATATATAGAAGTAATTAAACATTTCACCGTAAAGAATATCTACAAACAGTTCTGTGTATTTACCTTAAATAGATTTTAGGCAGCCGGCAAACTAAACCAAAATGCGCTGCCTTTGCCGACCTCGCTAGTTACACCGATATTGCCATGATGTGCTTTGATAATCTCAGAACAAATAAAAAGCCCCAAACCCAGGCCGGTGTACTGGCTACCGCTGTTATCTGCGCGATAGTAGCGATCAAATAAGAATCGCTGTTTTTCAGCAGGGATACCAGGTCCCTGATCAATAACGGATACTTTAACCATACCCTGCGTTTTTTCTAATACAATTTTGATTAGCTTAGATGCGGGCGCATATTTAACCGCGTTCGTAATAAAGTTAGTAAGGATCTGGTCAATCCGCACCGGGTCTGCATAAACTTCTGCGTGCAGATCGCCTTCAGTTTGCAAATTGTAAACACCTTCCGAGCGTATAAAATGACACGAATCGCGTATCATATCGGCAAGGATGATCATTTGCGGCTCAACATGCAGTTGTCCCTGGTTAACTTTACTGGCGTATAAAAGATCTTCCACCAGGATATTAACCTTATCAAGGCTTTTGTTGGCCAGTGCAATCATTGGCGACATCATTGCAGATGGGCTATCTTTCATTCGTTCAAGCAGCTGCAATGCTGCTTTTAAACTGGTTAAAGGTGTTCTAAGTTCGTGACTGGCAATACTGATGAAATCATCTTTCTGCTGCTGCAAAAGCCGGAGTTCTTCAATGTCGGTCGCTGTTCCTACCCAAAGCTGCAATACACCATGTGCATCTTTGATCGGCATAATCCTTAAGAGGTGCCAGCGGTAAAGGCCATCAGCCCGTTTAATCCGAAGCTGAAATTCATCGCCATCGCCATTTTCACGGATCATCTGAAACCACCCGGCACTTTTTTCTGCATCCTCAGGATGGATGGCCTTGGCCAAGCCGCTATCTTTCGTCTCATCAGGACTTAAGCCGGTATAATCATACCAGCGCTGATTATAGTATATAAATTTGCCATTGATGGTATTTGTCCAGGCCATTTGCGGTATGGTTTCCATCATGTTCCGAAAACGGTATTCGCTTTCACTCAAGGCTTTGGTTCGGTCAGCCACCCTGGATTCCAGATCCTGGTTTAATTGCAGCAGTTCATCGTTCGCTGTCCGTACTTTTTCTTCCTGTACGATCAGTGCATCCTTCTTGATTTGCAGGCTTTCATAAAGGTTGATCAATTCCACCGTGCGTTTTTCCCTTTCGATATTTTGAAGCACTAGCTCTTTGTTTGCTGCGATCAATTCAGCCGTCTGAACCTTTAGCTTTTCGTCGGTCACTATTTTTTGCCGCTTTTCTTCCGCATCTTTAAGGGCGCGGTCAATTTTTACCGGCAAGGTAAAAAGCCTTCCTTTGGCTGCATAATCCGTTACGCCTTCTTTAATTAACTCTACCGCGTTTTCCTCCCCGATAACCCCGGATACAATAATGAATGGGATGAGCGGGTACCTGCTTTGTTTGATTCGAAATGCGGTCACCGCGTCAAAGGCAGGGAGCGAATAATCCGAAAGAATAAGGTCTGGGGTGTACTCCTGTAAAGCCTGCTCAAAAGTTAGCCTGGTCTGTACAACTTTAGCAATAAACGTTAACCCCGATTTTTTTAATTCACGGCACAGCAAGTCGGCATCACTTTTATTATCTTCCAGGATAAGGATCTTCGTTTCGGCTATCATGTATATCGTTTGTTCAAAAGATATTCTGCCTGCTGATTAGTGAGCCGGCTGGCTAACGATCATCCAGTAGATGCCAATTTCCTTAACTGCCTTAAAAAAGTTATCACTATCTACCGGCTTAACAATATAGCTATTGGCGCCCAATGCAAAGCAACGCTCAATATCCGGGCCTTCGTTTGAAGAGGTCAGCATCACTACAGGTATAGACTTGACCAAGGGGTCGGATTTGATCTTTTCCAGCACTTCAATCCCGGATACCTTTGGCATTTTGACATCGAGTAAAATTAACTTAGGAAACTCTTTTGGATTACGATCAACGTATTTTCCGCGACAATAAATAAAATCAAGCGCTTCGGCCCCGTTGACCACATGGTGTAATTTGTTGGAGAAACCACTTTTGGTCAGCGCGCGTATTGTGAGCAAGGCATCATCCTTGCTGTCTTCGGCAAATAATATTTCAACGTTTTCGTAATTCATCAGGTTAAATGGTTTTTGGTAAACTAAAATAGAAAGTGGTGGCTTCCTCCAATATTGATTCGGCCCACACCAGGCCCTGATGCCGTTGCACCACTTTTTGTACGATAGCCAAGCCTATGCCTGTACCCTCAAACTCTTCCTGGGAATGCAAGCGCTGAAAAACCCCGAAAAGTTTATCATAGTATTGCATATCGAAGCCCGCTCCATAGTCTTTTACATAATAAACGATATACTGATCCTTTTCAAATGCACCTATCTCAATGATGATCTCCTTTTTGTAACCGGAATATTTGATGGCATTGGAGATGAGGTTGATCCATACCTGTTTGATCAAAGAACGATCTCCGTTTGCCGGGAGCAGAGGCGCTATCTTGAAGATGGGCACGATATCCGAAGCCGCATCTGTCAGTTCATCTTTAACCGACCGTACCAGGTCATCCATATCGATTTCTGAAACGGTCACCTGCTTTCGCCCCAATTTGGAAAAGGCCAGCAGGTCATCGATCAGCGTCCCCATTTTCTTGGAATTTTCAATAATTGATTCCAGGACTTCAATTCCTTGTTCATCCAACTTTTCTTCGTAATCCTCTTTCAATATCTTGGTATAACCGTTGATGGCACGAATGGGTGCGCGGAGATCATGTGATACCGAGTAAGAAAATGCCTCCAGGTCTTTGTTTACGGATTCCAGTTGAGCGGTGCGGTCCACAACCTTTTGCTCCAGTTCTTCATTGAATTTCCGAATATCCTCCTGCGCCTTTTTTAGCTCAGCATTCGCCATGAGTAATTCTTCGGCCCGTTTTTCCTTTTCCTTATTTTGGAAAGCCAGTTCTTTGTTGGCGACCACCAGTTCAGCTGCCCGCTTTTCTTTTTCTTCGTTTTGAAAAGCCAGCTCTTTATTGGCAATGATCAACTCGGCCGCCCAATCCTCTTTCACATTTGCTGAAATATGGATAGCCGAATTGTTTTCATTATTTCTGTGCGGAAACGTAAGTTTTGATGCAGCAGCTGCAGAGGGGTCCTTTTCGTTTTGTTTCATGATCTACATCATTGTGATAGAGCCGGTTTACAGGTGCTTTTTTCAGATGTTTTATAAAGTTAACATAATAAAAATGTAATCAGCCGGAATACTGTTTATTACTATTAATTTACCAAATCGTTCCCTTTAAGGCCTAAAGTTCACAAAACAAAATCCCTGTGCTTTTCATTCCTCTAATAGCAATGAAACAATTACCAAAAAACACAGAACTTACGGGGCAGCTAAAATGGCTTGCCTTCTGAAATATTAAATTTCTGCTGCGTTTCGCTCATGTTATAGCATTCCGAGATCGGCTATGACAACAATCCTACAGTCCCTTTAAATTTGTTAAATCAGCGTACATAACATAGTGCGGCCCTATGCCCGGCACATCAAATTGTGGCGACACTATTTTAAGCCCCAGCCGCTCATAGAATTTAACGGCAACCTGGCGGGCGTTGCACCAAACATAGTCAACACTACGGGCGCGGAGATATTGCTTGGCGAATTTAACAAGCTCATTGCCTACTCCCTTCCCCCTGTAGCCATCTGCCGTAGCCATTCCGCGAAGCTGATAGCCCACCCCGGCATAATCGCCATAATTTTGCGGATGAAAAGACGCGGCACATATCAGCTTGTCGTCGGCAAAATAACCTAAGTGAAAATTACCGGGTAAATTATCCGACGGGAAACGGCACTCGTCAGGTTGTAGCTTTCCATCGCGTAAAACAACGTTCCGTAGCGGCAACGCCTCTTCAACTGTTATAAACTTGATCATGATTTAAGCTGATGTATTTTTTCAACCAGGTCGGCCAGGCGGCTGCTATAGCCACTTTCATTATCATACCAACCCACCACTTTAACCAGGTCGCCAACTATTGACGTAAGCAGGGCATCAAACACACAACTGTGGGGGTTATTTAACACATCTGCCGACACGATAGGGTCTTCGGTGTATTCGAGGATACCTTTTAAACTGCCTTCGGCAGCGGCCTTAAATGCCGCATTTATTTGGCTTACGGTAGGTTTTGTTTTAAGCAGGCAGGTAAAATCTGTAAGCGACCCGTTTAACACAGGTACCCGTATTCCTGCCCCGCCAAGCCGGCCCTCTAAATGCGGAAATATGGCGGTAATAGCTTTGGCCGCGCCGGTAGTAGTTGGGATGATAGATGCGGAAGCTGCCCTTGCACGGCGAAGATCTTTATGCGGAGCATCGTGCAGGCTTTGGTCGCCCGTCATAGAGTGCACTGTTGTAATATAACCATCTACAATGCCCCAATGCTCGTCTAATACCTTTACCATGGCTGCTACGTTGTTTGTAGTGCACGATGCATTAGACAGGATGGGCGAACGCAGATCAACAGCGTTTTCATTAACGCCTAATACTACCGTCGGGATACCTTTATCAGAGGGAGGAGCTGAAAGTATAACCTGCCCCGCGCCCGCTGTTAAATGCTTCTGAGCGCCTGCCTTTGAAGTAAATTTACCGGTTGATTCTATAACCACATCAACCTGCAACTGCCTCCAGGGTAAAGCTTCCGGGTTGCTCTGGGCAAGTATTTTTATTTTCTGATCGTCAACATAAAGATGGTCATCATCAAAGGTTACAACGCCTTTAAACCCGCCGTGTACAGAATCATATTTAAAAAGATGCGCAAGTGTAGCGGTATCGGTCAGGTCATTAATTGCCACAACCTCAATACCGGGTTTTGTTAAAATACTGCGTAAAAAAATACGGCCTATTCTGCCAAATCCATTAATAGCTATCTTCATTCTGAGGCGTTTAGTAAGGCCGCAAAATTACCAAAAAGAAGGGTTACATTAACCCTTACCAATAAAAACAGACATTGAGATTAAACAAACAGATTGCGCAGTGCAGTACTCTCGCGCTCTTTTGAACGGATCAGGAAGGTTATCATCCAGTTGAACAACATGGAGATCAAAAATATCATTATGATAAGTGTGAAATTGCCCAGGTTGGTAAATAACATTGTTATTACTACCGATAATATATTAATTGTAGCCAATATTATTGTAGTTTGTAAATGTGTATAACCTAACTTTAACATACGGTGATGTATATGGTTACGATCGGCAGTAAAAGGAGGTACGCCATTTACTATTCTTATAAAGAATATCCTTAAAGTATCAAATATTGGCCCTATCAATATGGCCACAGCTAAAGCCGGAGCAGAAAAGATAAGCGGAGAGCCGGCAGTTGAAAATTTATTACCCTCAATAAACTCAATAGCCATAATAACCGATATTAACCCGATAAACAACGACCCGGTATCACCCATAAAAATTTCAGCCTTATTTAAGTTAAAGCGTAAAAATCCGGCTATTGCCCCAATCATTATAATCGAAATAAGCGCTAAATGATATTGATGTGAATAGATAAACAATGCAGCGAACGAAACATGGGTAACAATACCCGTTACTCCGGCTAATCCGTTTATCCCATCAATAAGGTTAAAAGCATTAATTATCATTATTATTACCAATACAGATAATATACAGCTAATTGTGTAAGGCAGATCGTATATACCCAAAACGCCGTACATGCTGGTTAATCTTACATCGCCCCAAATAATTAAAATTAAAGCGGCAATTATTTGGATAACAAGTTTGGTGCTTGGATTTACGCCCGAAAGATCATCTTTAAGGCCCATTACAAAAAGGATAATGGCTGCAGTAAGAATATATCCTACCGGAAATTTATTATCAACTACAGAACAAATAAGAGCAGCCGTAGCAAAACTGATAAAAATGGCTACGCCCCCAAGACGAGGTATTCCGTGATCATGCTGTTTTCTGAAATGCCCGATATCATCATACAAATGCCGTGCGCGGGCTACATGTAATATGGATGGTATAACGGCCCAGGAAAAACCTATCGACAATAAGAATATCAGAGTGAAATAAAGTACTTGATTGTTGAGGAGGAGTTGCGCCATAGAATATTTTGTAAGTGTTTATGCCAGATAAAATTTTATTAACATTTTAACACGTATTTAAATTCGTTTTTAAAAATACTGCACTAACTTTCTTAATGGTTTAAATATTACACACACAAGGGGAAATAATACCCCATTTTTCCCCATCGCTTTCCAATCAAACTTCCACGCCTTAATCCGGCTGTTTAAAGTTTCGTTGCTTGCTCCTCCAATATTCATTTTAACCATAACCTTGTTTAAAAAATGAACACGCAACTTATTCAGGAACATGAACCGTAACATCAGCTCATAATCAGCTGCTGTTCCAAACCCGAGATCGTAATATCCTAATTGATTAAAAATCAGTCTATTGCAATAAAAAGTGGGATGCGGTGCCATCCATCCCCAGTTAAAAGAACTAACTTTATAGCTTCCTGATTGCCACCTACGTATTACCGTTCCATCGGGTTTTACGTATTCCAGGTTTCCATATAAAGCGTCAATTTCATTATTTGTAAATGCCTCAGCCACTTCACTTAACACCCTTGTATCGGCAAAACGATCGTCGGCATTTAATAGGCCAACTATATCACCGGTTGCAATTTTAATGCCCTTGTTCATCGCGTCGTATATCCCCTTGTCCGGCTCAGATACAGAATAGGCAATTCCGTGCCGATAACTGTTTATTATGCTGAGTGTGCCGTCGGTTGATTGACCATCAATCACTATATATTCCACATTGGCATAATCTTGGGATAAAACGGATTCTATACAGCGTTTTATGGTACTTTCCGCGTTGCGGGTAACCGTTATAAGAGAAATTTTGGGAGTCTGCACTTCTTAAAAAAATACGCTTAGTTATAGATGCAATTATGTAGTTTTGAATTTACCGTTAACACATGTTAAATATTAAGCAAAACCTTTTGTTACTTATCCGTTTGTCTTTCTTTGTTTGTGTTGCAACCGGGCTGCTCTTTTCATCATGCTCCTACAAACAAAATCAATTACTTTTTGAGCAATCAAACGTCATTCCTGACAGTATCTATAAAAAAATTCGTGCCAACGTTAGCAATTACCGTATTAAGCCGCAGGATATTTTACAGATAAGGAATGTACAGGAGAGCAAGAACCTTATAGACCTTACTGCCGGAAACGGCGTTGCAAGCACCCAGGCCACTGCTATGCAACAAGGAGAAACCTATGAGGTTGATGATGATGGCACCATTGCCCTAACGGGATTGGGGCGTATAAAAATAAGTGGGCTTACGCGTATAGAAGCAAGGAAATATATTGAAGACCTTTATAATAAAAAATATCTTAACGAAGCACTTTTTGATGTTAAGCTGATGAATTTGAAGGTAACTGTTTTTGGAGAGGTTAAAGCCCCCGGCAATTATTTACTGACAAAAGACAATACCAAATTGATTGATATATTGGGCGAAGCAGGTGGTTTAACCGATAGGGCCAATGAGCAAAACATACAAATTATTCGCGGCGAAGAACAAAAGCCGGACGTTACCATCGTTAATCTTAGAGAAATAAAAACGCTTTATAATAGCAAGACAATTTTGACAAATAACGATATTATATACGTGGCGCAAAATGTACCTGCAATACGGGCGCAAAAAGTCCAAAATCTCTCAACTATTGCGCAACCCGCCCTGCTGTTAATTAACACGGTATTGATAATATTTACTATTGCACGGCGATAATGGAAGATAGAGACAAGATACAGCAGAAACTACCTCACCAGGAGCTGGACTATTTTAAGATACTGAGGATATTAACAAGCCGGTGGTATTGGATAGCAGGATCAATAGCAGTTTTTCTGATAGCAGCATATGTTTATTTATGGTACACGCCAAAAACGTTTGCTACCGTTGCAACAATGAAGTTTGACGAAAAAAAATCGGAAATATCTGATCTGGTGAGTGTTATAAACAATAGTGATAAAGGGCCATCAAGGATACAGGGGGAATTGTTTGTACTACAGAGCAGTAACTTGTTAATTAAGGCGATAAAAGACATAGATTATCGCATAAGCTTTTACTTAGAGGGCCGCATTCGCACCAGGGAGCTATATCCCCATAAACCGCTAAACGTTACATTACTAAAGTTAGACAGTGCCGAATTTTATACCGGCCTTATCACTTTTAAAGCTGTTGATAAGAACTCTTTTACCATATCATACAACGAGGGCACCATAGTTAAACAACAAAAATGCCTTTATTACAACCCGGTAGTTATAGGTAAAACTATTTTTGCGATAGCCCCAACTGCCGAAATAAACCACACCTCTGTTTATCTTTTTAGATTTAATACTCCTGAAAGCTTTATAGGTAGAGTGCGGGGTGGTTTTCACGCCGGTGAAACTGCTAAAAACTCGAACATTATTACGTTCCAGCAAACAGACTCAAACGCTGATTTTGCTGCCGACATACTGAATGCTATTATGAAAGAGTATTTAAAGTATGATCGTGAACATAAAACGGAATCGGCGACACAAATGATCCTGTTTATTAACAATCAGCTGGATACTTTGAGAGGGCGTGTTAAAGGATCAGAAGGATCTATAGAAAACTTCAAGCAAAATTCAAAAATACTGGATGTTAACAGCGCATCAGCAATTGAACTTGCTAAAGTGTCTGAACTGGAGGCACAGCGGTCATTGCTAAGAATTCAGCTGATAGCCGTCAATCAGCTCAAACAGCAGGTTGAGCAGGAAAAAAATAACGTAACCATCAACTTTAATTTTGAAGGCAACATTGACCCCTTGCTGGTTGGTTTGGTAAGTAACCTAAACGGTTTAATTACCGAGAGGCAAAGCTTATTGAAAAAATACAACAATTCGGCGCCGCAAATACAAACCATCAATCAGCAAATATTACAGGTAAAAAATAATGCCTACCAGAACATAAACGGAACCGCCCTACGCATTCAAAAAAACATTGAATATATTGACAACCAGCTTTCTGGCATAAATCAACGTATTGATAAGCTACCGGTGGCAGAAAGAAATTTGGTTAGTCTTAAGCGCGATTTTGAGATCAACGAGAAAGTGTATTCATTTTTATCAGAGAAAAAATTAGAAGCACAGATAAGTCGCTCAGCTATACTGCCGGGTGCCAGTATAATTGAACCCGCGCAACCTAACTATGCTCCGATTTCGCCCAACGAAAATGGTGTAAAAAAAGAAGCGGTTATTTACGGGCTCCTTTTGGGTTTAGGTACAATTATCCTGATCAGGATCTTAAATCCTTATATCTATGACAAGGAAACCATAGAAAGCCTTACAACAATACCAATAATTGGAGTTATCAGGAAGTATCCGAATCAATTGGATGAGGAAGGATCAAAAATACTGGTGCTCAACAAACCTAAGTCCATTTTTGCTGAGTCTGTACGCTCTGTGCGTACTAATCTTAATTTTTTAGCCGCCGAAAAGAAAAGCAAGGTTATTTGCGTAACCTCAGAAATTGCAGGC
>CBFGNU010000054.1:0-16477 GCA_965650195.1 uncultured Mucilaginibacter sp.
CCAATATGGTGCCGTAGTTTATGGGTACAAAGTTTTCGAAATCGGCCCACGCATCGTTGTAAATTTCAACAAAATCGGCAGCAAACTTATCTATCTCTTTTACTTTTAAGTGCTTAAACTCGTATCCCGGCTTTTGCGATACCCAGCGGGCTATTTTTTCAAACCGGGCCGGAAACGGAACGCGCGGAGACAGCTGGTTGGTTATTTGCTCGTAAAGTGTTTTAAAGCCATACATTTCAAAAAGGTTACGGTAGTAGGGCAGATGGTAATTCATTCCGTATGATGGAGGTGCAAAACCTTCAACCAACAGGCCCCAAAAAGTATCGTTCTCGCCAAAGTTAATGGGGCCGTCCATGGCTTGCATCCCATTTTGCTGTAACCAGCTTTTAGCCGTATTAAATAATAAGTTGGCTGCAGTCTGGTTGTCTATACATTCAAAAAAGCCAATGCCGCCGGTAGGCTGCTCATAGTTATACGCTTTTTTATTGTTGATGAAAGCAGCAATACGGCCAATCAGTTTACCCGCATCATCTTTAAGTATCCATCTAATACACTTCCCAAATTGGTGGAAGTTGTTTTTTTTCGGATCAAATACCGCTTCAACATCATTATCAAGAGGGCAAACCCAATTCTCATCGTCCTTATAAATGGCGCGCGCCACATCTAAAAACGCCTTTTTTGTTTTGTTATCCGTTACTTCTAAAATCGTCATTCAATATTTAAAAATGCCTGTATATAAAAAAGCATCCGCAGGCATTAAACCTACGAATGCTTTCAATTATATTAATAAATATTATTTAAAAATCGTCGTCATCGTCCTCGTCACCAAAATTTTCAAAAGCAAGATCATCTAACGGACCATCAAAATCGTCTTCATCTTCTACTACTTTTCCTTTTGTGCCGGTCTCTAACGAATCATCGTCATCATCATCTTCCTCTGTGCTCTTAGGAATGTTTTTGTTGGCATTTTTTCTTGGCGCTCCCATGTGCGGTGAATTAGTATTTGTATATAGTTTAGTATTTAGTAATAACGCAGTGTTATTTATTAGTAAAAATAATTAAAAATCATTTTCAAAGAAAAACAAATGAAAATTAATCCGCCTGTTCGCCAATTGTCGACGAATTATCTGCAAGTTCCTTTAAATGAGGCAATTCATCAATGCTGTTAATGCCAAAGTAATCCATAAACTGCCCGCTTGTACTATAAAGTAAGGGTTTTCCTACCGTGTCTGATTTACCCGCGATGCTTATCAGTTCTTTTTCCAGCAGTTTTTGTATGGAGTAATCGCAGTTAACTCCCCGTATCTGCTCAATCTCTGTTTTTGTAACCGGATGCTTGTAGGCAACTACCGCAAGGGTCTCTAAAGCAGCTTGACTCAGCTTCTTTTTTGATCGCTGCAATTGCAGCAAATTCACTATCGGATGAAAAGTTTTTTTGGTAAGAAACTGGTATCCGTTGTTAATGTTCACCAGTTCAATGGCCAGGTTATCTTCGTCGTATTTTAGTTTGATAGCGGCAATATATCCTTTTACTTCTTCGGCGGTATAGTCGCGCTCAAATACTGTTTGCAGGCAGTAAATTATCTCTTCAATACGTATGCTTTGTTCTGATGCGAAAATTAACGCCTCAATATAAAGTTCCGGCTGCTCCATTCCCCTAAATTACTAATCTTTCTGTTTACGGCAAATTTTATCATACTGCCCTGTATTCTACTTAATAGAAATATATTTTACTCTTTTTGGGAGTATATTATACTTAAAGTAAATTTTTATTCCTGAAAGAAGTATGAAAGACACGCACGCTAAAATCCATAGTTTTTTAATTGCGTAGTTACTGTAAAATAACCCACCAGTAATTAATATTAAAATAACATCAGCTATGAAAACAGAAACACTATTGGAAAGCGAAAGCGCGGGTATTGGCCGCCGGTCGTTTTTACGTTATGCAGGCATAGGCCTGGCCGGAGCGGGTATATTAGCCGCCGGCGCGTGTAAAAAAAGCAATCCTAACGATGGCATGAGCAATGGCATTGACATTGGTGCCCAGGGCGATTTTGCCATTTTAAACTACGCTTACGCTCTGGAGCAATTAGAAGCAGCGTTTTATACCCAGGTTGTGGCAACCATGTATACAGGCGCTACTACTGATGAGATCGCTTTGTTTACTGACATTCGCGACCACGAACTTGCTCACCGCGAATTTTTTAAAGCCGCTTTAGGTACCAACGCTATACAGGCGCTTACTCCTGATTTTACCTCGGTTAATTTCAGTAATAAAGCCAGCGTTTTAGCCACCGCGCAGGCATTTGAAGATCTGGGTGTTTCTGCCTACAATGGTGCCGGCTACTTGATAAAAAATGCCGATTATTTAACCATAGCAGGCAAAATTGTTTCTGTTGAGGCAAGGCATGCGGCATACATACGCAATTTAGTAAACCCGGGCAGTTTTGCCGATGGTACTATATTGGATGGTTTTGGTATGGATAAACCTAAAACAATACCGATGGTATTAGGTACCGCCAATACCTTTTTGAAAACTAAGGTGAATGCTTCTGCATATGGTTACACAGTTTAAACAATAACGATCATGAATATACTTGGTATAATAGAAGAAATAGAAAAGGTTGATCCGGAGTTTAAGGACAGGGTTAGCCCGCGCCGCGCGGCAATTAGAAATATTACGAGCTTTGGTTCTAAGGTAGCCATAGCTGCTATGCCGTTTGCTTTTGCTACGTTGTTTAAAAAGGCTTATGGCCAAAGCGCTACGCCATCTGTAGCGGATGTGCTTAACTACGCTTTAAAACTAGAATACCTGGAAGCGGCATTTTACAATACAGGTGTTGCATCGTCGTTAGGTTTTACTGCCGCAGAAAAAGCGTATATGGTTACTATTCAAGGCCACGAAAACGCGCACGTTACGTTTTTGAAAAATGTTTTAGGCGGCGCAGCTGTTTCACAGTCAACACAAGGTACAGCCGGTGTGTACGATTTTACCGCAGGCGGCACTTTCACAACAGTTTTCACCAGTGTTGATACTTTCTTCGCTGTTGCTCAAGCACTGGAAGACACAGGCGTAAGAGCTTATAAGGGCCAGGCACCAAACTTGCAAAAAGACGGGGTAGCACTATCAGCAGCCTTAAATATCCATTCTGTTGAAGCGCGCCATGCCTCGGCAGTCCGCCAGATCCGTAGAATGCGGGGTGCCGCTACAACCAAACCCTGGATAACAGGTGCCAACGATACCGGAATTGCTGCTGTTAATGGCAATTATGCCGGCGAGGATAATATTTCGCAAGGCGGAGTTAACATCACCAGTTTAGCAGGTGTGGGCGGTGCTATCTCGGTTAACGCAGCTACTGCAAGCTTTGATGAACCGTTAACTATGGCGCAAGTGCTGCCTTTGGTTACGCCTTTTGGAGTTAAATAAGAAAGTTGGATTAATAATTAGGTCGCCTTGTCATAGGGCGGCCTTTTTTATTTTAATAATTAATAACCTGCTCCTCCAACTCCGCAGGTGTTTCGCGCCATTCGTATTTCTGATTGCGCAGCTGCGGTTCAAACCCTGCTTCGGCAATGGAGTTTTGGATGCCTTTAGCTGTAAAGCGATGGGGCGCGCCTGCGGCAGATACCACGTTCTCTTCAATCATAATAGACCCAAAATCATTAGCGCCAGCATGCAAGCACAACTGTGCCACCTGTTTGCCAACGGTTAACCACGAGGCCTGGATGTTTTTAATATTAGGCAGCATGATTCGACTCAGGGCTATCATCCGGATATACTCATCGCCAGATACGTTATTGGTTATGCCGCGCACTTTACGCAAAAGCGTTCCGTCGTCCTGAAAAGGCCATGGGATAAAAGCTACAAAACCATAATGCCCTTCGGGTTTTTCGGCCTGTACCTCGCGGATCCAAACCAGATGCTCAAAACGTTCCTCAATGGTTTCAACGTGTCCAAACATCATAGTTGCCGATGACGGCAAATTAAGCTGATGTGCGGCACGCATTACATCCAGCCACTCTTGCCCGCCGCACTTACCTTTTGATATCAGGCGGCGCACACGGTCGTTCAATATTTCGGCCCCTGCACCCGGTAAGGAATCTAAACCCGCGGCTTTCATAGCGCTGAGCACATCATAATGACTCATGTTTTCCAACTTGGCAACGTGCGCAATCTCCGGCGGACCTAATGAATGTAGTTTAAGCGAAGGATAAAGTTCTTTTAACTGTTTAAACAGATCAGAATAAAACTGAAGACCCAGTTCAGGATGGTGGCCGCCCTGCAGCAGCAGCTGATCACCGCCGTAACGGAAGGTTTCTTCTATTTTCTGTTTATACGTTTCGATATCCGTTATATAGCTGTCTTCGTGCCCGGGCCTGCGGAAGAAATTGCAGAACTTGCAGTTGGCTATACAAACGTTGGTGGTGTTTACATTGCGGTCTATCTGCCAGGTTACTTTACCGTGTGGCACTTGCTTTTTACGCAGCTCGTTGGCAACATAAGCCAGATCAGCAGTAGGGGCGTTATGGTAAAGATATACGCCCTCTTCCATACTCAAAAAATCAAATTGCGAAGCGCGTAATAACAGATCGGCAGTATTCATATACAAATATACACAGTGTAAGCTTAAAGGTGAAAGTTTAAAGGCGAAAGGTGTTGGTGGGGTGACAATAGTTATCAGCTAATCGCGCATCAATAGCGTAAAGCCGAAGTGATTACTCGTCGGGTTTAACTTTAGTTTTCTTTTTATCTAATATGTAAATATCTATAATCTTCTTAACTGTAAACCTGGAGTTATTACTTCCGAGGTGACCATATTTCCCTTCTTCGTAAGTGCCAACAACATCAATAATTAAATATTTTTTCCAATAATTTTCATGTACATTCTTAAGTAATTTAAGGTGTTTCGCCGATACTTCTAAGTTGTCGGGTATGTTTAAATCCGCGTTGATATTTATATTCTGATTGCATTTTTTGTCAGGGGAAAGGCCCCAGTATTCTTCTGCTCCACTGTAAACAAAACGGGTATAGACTAGCTGTTTTTTATGGTTGGGCATATCACATGCGCTTATAAATTCAGGATAAGACATGCTAAGCACTTGCGGCAATAGCACATCGTTCCTACTTTGACCAAACAGGAATTGGGTTGTAAGTGCTAAGGCAATGAGCAGTGTTAATCTCATAGGTGATTATTTTGAACAGCTATTATCTATAAATGTAACATCCTTCATTAAACGAAACAAATTCACCTTGTTTTACTTTATTGATTACTGGTGTTATTTATAAAATAGATGTGTGGTTGTGGGTTTTATAGAAACGCCTGGTGAGCGTAGGCGAAATAGCAAGGTTAGCGGATCAATTGTAAAAACTTATTCATAAATTTAAGACAGCTACACAAGTAGCGTTTATCTATAACTCACACCACATGGCAAAAGACAATAAAGCATTTATGGACAAATTTGTCAGGTTCATAAATACAGCAGACGCAAATCTCGGTGAAGAACTTATTTCGCCTGATGCAATTTTTCACGTACCCGGACGGCCTGAACCATTAAAAGGATTAGAAGGATACATGGCGATTATAGGAATGATGCGAAGGGGCTTTTCTGATATTCAATGGGCAATAAACGACCTTGTTTTAGATGAAAATAAGGTAGCGGCTTTGTTCACAATGACAGGGACGCATGACGGTGCTTTCTACGGTGTTCCACCTACTGGTAAATCGATTAACGTAAAGGCTATTAATATTTACCATCTGTCGGATGGTAAGATCGTAACAGAATACGGGCAACCCGACTTAATGGGACTAATGATGCAAATAGGAGCCCTGCCGCCACCTAATTAAATTCGAACTGATACACCATTAAGCAAGTAAGGCCGATGCCTACTCGTAGTGGATGGGGTGGCTCACGGTGGCTCACAGGGCTCACGGTGGCTCACCCCGGCTCAGAGCCACCTTCAATTAGCCAATAATGATGTATTTATTGGTATCGCGGGTGGCTCCACGCGATCCCACGACGGTTTCCGGGTGGCTCAGGGGGCTCACCCCGGCTCTGAGCCACCCCCTCAGGTAGCTAAATCTGAATCCTTTACTTCCGGATGATGAAAGCATTTAGCTATTCACAAAGAATATTCACATCTTGCGGTTTAAGCTTCAACCACACCAAATGACAACCAATACCAAACACGCGCCAACCCTATGGGTAGTCATCGCCTTTGCGCTGGTGTATGTTGTTTGGGGCTCCACTTACTTTTTTATACAGGTTGCTATTAACGGATTTCCGCCGTTTTTAATGGGCGCCGTGCGCTTTATAATAGCAGGCGGTTTAATGCTGGCCTGGTGCGCCATTAAAGGCGATAAGCTATGGGTTAAGCGCGATGTGGCAACAGCCGCCGTTAGCGGCTGCCTTATGCTGATTGGCGGCATGGGCATAGTTATATGGGCGGAACGCACCTTACCCAGCGCTATGGTGGCTATAGTAGTTTCTATTGGTCCGCTGTGGTTTGTGATACTGGACAAACCCAACTGGAAGAAGAACCTGCACAGCGCCAGCACCGTTGGCGGCCTGGTAATAGGTTTCGCTGGTGTTTGCCTGCTCTTCGGCGAAGCGATAATACAATCGCTGCATGGAGATTTTACGCAGGCGCAGCTTATTAGTTTAGGTCTGCTGATATTTGGCCCGGGTGCATGGGCCCTGGGTGGTTTATATTCAAAAAGGAGGCCGGGGAGCAGTCCGGCGCGTTTAACCACCGCATGGCAAATGTTGGCGGCCGGCGTTGTGTATTTGCCTATAAGCGTTATCCACAATGAGTTTGCCGGTTTTGATCCGGCTGCCGTACCAACACAGGCCTGGTTGGCTATAGCCTTTTTAATTGTATTCGGTTCTATTATAGCCTTTACCGCTTATGTGTGGCTGCTTTCAGTAAGGCCCGCCACACAGGTTAGTACCCATGCTTATGTTAACCCGGTAATAGCGGTTTTGCTGGGCGTTTGGGTGGGTAATGAACAAATTTCTATGTGGCAATTGCTCGGTTTGGGTATTATTCTTTTAAGCGTGTTGCTGATCAACTACAGGCAGTATTCCAAAAAATAAGGCGGTTTAGGCGTTTCAAAAGCGTTTCATTAATTGCTTTTGCCTTTGTTTGTGTTAATTGTTTGATTTTTAGCGGATTATGTGATAATGTGTGAACATAGTATCAAAAAATGTGCAGATATTGCTGTTTCAAGTGTTTCACGATAAAGCGTTAATTTGCTAATAATCAGCAACTTTCGCTTATTGGCCGTTTCATATGTTTCATATATTTTGTGAAACACCCGCTTTTATTAATCTTATCATGTTGTGTCAAATATCCGTACATTAGTTCTGCCAATTAACTGATTATGACAATAGAAGACTCAAATTACTGGGTTAAGCATCTTCAGCTTACCCCACATCCCGAAGGTGGCTTTTATAAGGAGGCTTATCGGTCCAGCAAACAGGTGCTCCGCAATCCGCCGGCGGGACTAAAGCAGGCATGTACATCTATTTATTATTTAATAAGCGGAGCCGATTTTTCAGGCTTTCATCGTATTGAATCTGATGAGATATGGTATTTCCATAAAGGATCCGCTCTTCATATTCATATTATTGATGCCAATGGTGCATTAGCAACCCGCGAATTATCTGATAAAGCTACCGGCAACCTGCAGGTGGTAGTGGAGGCCGGGCAATGGTTTGCCGCCGAGCTGCCGGGTGCAGACGGTTATGTGCTGGTAAGCTGCGCAGTAGCGCCAGGCTTTGATTTCGGCGAATTTAAGATGGCTAAAAAAGTGGATATGACCCAGCAATATCCGCAGCATTCGGAGTTGGTAAGCCGGCTTTGCAGATTGTAATATTCTTGTTATCAGTAATTTATTTAAACAATTGGGCGTCAGCATATATTATATTTGTTATTAACCGCTCCGAATCTGAAAAGGAACCTATTTAACATTTATGCAATGAAAAAGATCTATTTACTGAGTACTGCTGCCATAGTTGGCGTGTTGCTCTTTGCAGGGATTAACCACAAGCCCGCGTTACCTTATGGTTTTACCAATGGCACACCCGAGGTAAAATCAATTACTGCTTTAACTTTCGGCCCTAACGGCGTATTATTCATAGGCGACTCGAAAAACGCGAGTGTTGTTGCCTTTGATACTAAAGACACTAAAAAGCCATCAACCGTTAAAGCATTTGATCTGCCTAAAATAGACGAAAAAATAGCCGCTGCTTTAGGTACAACAAAAGAGAATATCACCATTACAGATATGGCTGTTAACCCGGTTTCAAAAAATCTGTATGTAGCTGTTAAAAGCGCAGATGGTACCCCGGTGCTGCTTTCAATGAGTGCTGATAACCAAATAAAATCGGTTTCATTAAAGGATGTTAACTTCTCAACCGTAGCACTTAACAACGTTGCCGGACCGGAGGAGAAAGACGGCCGTGGCAATTTAAAGCGCCTAACCTCTATATCTGATATGGGCTTTGCCGATGGTAAATTAATGGTGAGCGGTTTAAGCAATAAGGAGTTTAGCTCATCATTCCGCACTATCAGCTTTCCGTTTACCGCTAACAAGCAAGATGAAGCAAGTTTAGAAATGTATCATACTTCTCATGGCAAATACGAGACTACTTCGCCAATACGCACTTTCACCACAACTACAATTGATGGAAAAGAATACATGGTGGCCAGCTATACCTGTACCCCACTTGTGCTTTTCGCAATGGATGAGTTGAAAGCAGGTGCACATGTTAAGGGTCGTACCATTGCCGAGATGGGCAATATGAATACGCCTACAGACATGATCTGGTTAAAAGGAACTGATCAGAACTACCTTGTGATGGCGAACAGCGCACGTCCTGCAGCTAAAGTAGGCTACAATGATATCAAACAATTTAAAGAATCATTAACCACCCCAATACCGGGATCAGGTGGTACAGCCTTCACAAAACTGCCTTACGAAAAAGTGTTGCAGTTAGATAAACTGGATGATGGCCGCGCGGTGGTAATTCAGAAGAAAGCCAATGGCGATGTTGACCTTTGGACTTCAGATGGTAAGACTATATAGTTTCAGTTTTATAATGAACACCAGGTTATTCAAATATAGCCTGGTGTTTTTTTTGTGCATTATTGCGGCATGCCAAACCAATACTCCTGATAAAATAAAGCTGGTGTGGGAGGATGGTTTGGCAAAAGGCATACTGATCCCGGAGCAATTAATTCAAGACCTTAACAAATACCCACTTACTGTTTCGCTAAATGGCAGTGACCGGGATGTATTGGGCAGTTTCAGCAAAACGGATACTGGTTTGTTATTTGAGCCGCTTATCCCGCTGTCGCAGGGGATGGAATATGGCGTTTTACAGTCTAATATCGTTGTAGGCAAAATAGCAGTTCCGGCGAGTTCGGGCAATGCGCCGCGAGTAACCGCCATTTATCCGCAGGCTGATACCGTGCCGGAGAACCTGCTCAAATTTTACATTGAGTTTTCTGAGCCAATGCGGACAGGAAACGCACTTGAGCATATTTTTTTGTTGGATAAGAACCGTGATACCCTGCAACGTATTTTTCTTGACCTTAAGCCCGAGTTATGGGATTCAACAGAAAAGGTTTTAACTGTTTGGATAGACCCCGGCCGTATAAAACGCGATCTGGTTTTAAATAAAGAATTGGGAAATCCACTGCATAATCACCAAACCTACGAACTTGTAATTGCTGGAAAGTGGAAGGACCGACGCGGCTTAGCCTTGGAGAAAAGCACCAGTAAAAAGTTCACAGTGGGCCCACGCGTTGATGTACAACTTAGTATTAATCAATGGCGCATTACCGCGCCTAAGGCGGGTACTATAGAACCTCTTGCCATTCACCTCGGTTATCCGGTTGACCATTATCTTTTTCAGGAGTCGTTAAGCGTTTTAACCAACAACGGCAAACCCGTTAAAGGTAAGGTAACACTTGCTGATAAGGATAAGACATGGATATTCACTCCTGACGCGCAATGGCCCTTAGGGGCATATAAGCTGCGTGTTACAGCACGCCTTGAAGATCTTGCCGGAAACAACCTGAACAAAGTTTTTGACCGCGACATCTACAAGCAGAAGAAAAATGACAATGCCTATTACGAACGAGAGTTTGAAATAAAGTAATTGCTGTTGCAAAAATATATACAACACTTTGCAACACTTGCAACAGTATTTTTTACAAGTAGTTGTTAATTAGCTATTTGCGAATAATAAGTGTCGTAACATGCAACACTTTGCAACAGGCCGTCAATCTATTTCAGGACAAGTAACCTTAATGATAGCTAACAAACAAAGTGCACGATCTTGTTATTTCGAAGGATAATTAACCACCCTGCGGCCCAACTCCCCGTTTACGCCAATCCCTTCTAAAACCATCCTGTAATTAGCAGGAGCATCTCCCGTTAAAAATTCAATGGTTGCCCGGCCATTCTTATCGGTTACAACATTTGGTTTCCAGTAAATGGTGGATCGAAAGTCAGCGATCTGAGGTTTAACAACGCGGTAAACAGGTGTATAAAACTCGCGGCGCGGAGCGTAAGATGTAGCACTCAAATTAATTCTAGTCCGTGCATCCTTGCCTCCGTTAAGCTCGCGTTCATATGCTTTGTAATCAATATCACCTGTCTTAGTGGTAATTACAATAGCTCCACCAGATCCGTTGCTGCCGTAAACAGCACTATGCGCTGTGGATTTCAATATTTCTATGCTTGCTATTTCACTCATTGAGCCTTGATAGCCTTCCCGGACGGGTGCACCATTAACAACTATAGCCATTGGTGAACCGCCCCATAAAGGGTCATTTGCCTGTCGGGCAAAAAATCTGTTCTTTGAAGCATCGTAGAAAATGTTGTTTAGCTTTCCGAGGGATATTAAGCAGCCGGCAAGATCGGTGGTACCGCCGCAAGGCAGCAGATCCATAAATGTAATTACAGTGTTAGCCCTTCCTTTTCCTGACAAATTAGCTGAGTGTTTAATAGCGACATCTTTTACCGCGGGCAGTTTTTTCTCAGCAATATTTATCTCGTCTAATAAGGTTCCGGTGCGGTTTAACAAGCCGAGATCTTGCAGTTCTTTATAATCTTTACCAGCGCTTTCAAGGAAGTTCATAAAGCCCGGGTAATAGATAACGGGTAATCTAGCGATTTTTGGGGGTGTAATAGCGTCAAATTTATCAGGTATTACTACGTACTTAACTTTACCTTTTTCATCGCTCGCCGTTATCAAAAACTGTTCTTCCTTGTTCAGAAAAACATCCTCAAAAGCAAACCTCCCCTGGGCATCACTTACAGTATCTAATGCTATAGCGTTTTCACCTCTTATATACAAGTTTACATGTGCCGTGGCAATCGGCTGTTTCTTTCCATCGGTAACCAAACCGCTTACATTGCCCTGCTCGGGTTTAAACAAGGGGTTTTTGTATTTGCCAGCTAAAACATCCTGCCAGATAAATCTGCGCCATCCCTGTGTCAGCAAGAGATTGTCCAAGTGCTTTTCATTTGCGGTATCGGTAAAGTAATAATTGGGTTGCTCAATATGTCCTTTCAGCTCAGATGTAAGCAATAGATTTGAAAAAATGCTTATCTCGCTGTTTTCGTCGTAAAGTACTTTATCGGCATTGGTAACCGCAACAGAGAATGCTCCGTGAACGGGTTTTCCGGCTCCATCGGTAGCCAACAGCTTAAAGCGTTTTGTTCCGGGTTTTTGACCATCGGCTGCTGTATCTGTAAGGCTAAGCTGTAGGTTTTGATCGTTATGCTTTACAAATAATAAGCGCTCGGCCGCGGGTGTAAAATTTTTGTTGAACAGGGTAAGTTGCACTATCCCGTTTGGAAAACGGCTTTTAGCGATCGTGGTTGTCAATCCATGCCCTTTTAGAGTAGTTTTCCCGGTGTAAAGCACTTCGTTATTAGCCTGCGCTATCAGGTTGATAGTATCGGAATCACTGATACCTGCAGACGATATGATCTTGATAAAAATGTTTTCATTATCCTGGCTTGCGGCTAAACTGTAGCCTTCGTTTTGTGTAGCAGGTAGGGATATGCGGTTTTCGCTGCCGTTTAAAACCGCGGTATATCTACTCCCAGCCTTTGCAAATAACTTGAATGTGCCCATGCCTGCATGAGCAGTTATAAAGTCGGCAACCTTAGTCTCGTGCTCATCAACAATAGATCCGCTGACATTGCGACTTAACCCGTCTTTCCCGATCGCTTTAAAGGCCACTGTCGAAGCTGTGTTGCTGATCAGGTTGCCACCTTCGGGAAAAAAACTCAAACTTATTTCATCGGATACGTTTTTAATTTTTTCATTCGATATTACGTTCCCTGAAGAAACTGAAGAAGAGGATATTTTATTGCCTGCTGTTGGCAGTGCATTGCCAATAGTTACTGACCTGCTAAAAATATACTCATCATCAAAATTGCGCATTACCGCAGTATAGGCGCGTACGGTATAGTCGCCTGCCCGAAACAAACTGTCCTCAAGCGTAATAGCTCCCCACGCCTGTCCGCCGGTTAGTGGCATGGCCAGGCTTGTTTTTATTGAATCGTTGGCACTTATCAATTCAACACGAACTATCTTGCTCAGATCAGACAGCCTGTTGTTCTGATCGGTTACATAGGCTTTTAGCCATATTGTATCGCCTACAGAATAATAAGGTTTGTCAATATGCAGGTGCGTTTTTTCAATAGGATTTAGGCTCGCCATGCTATCAAGCGCCAATATAATATCCGCAAACCGCCCCCCTTTATTTTGCGCATTTGCAAAAAGCGAGCAATTCAATAGAAGGAATAAAAAAAGCGTTTTTCTCATTTGATAGGTGATGGAAAAGGTATTTAAAATTATCATTTTTTAAATGAAGAAGCAAATCGGCGGGTCAGAACGGATTAAATCGTATTGATATTTACTGTGCTTTTGGTATCAAAGTTGTATGTTTAAACAAAAACAACAATATGCCTGCTTTGTCGGTCCAGGTTGCCTGGCTTTTTTTATTGGCTATCCCCACAGCCTGCATCGCCTGGACGGTTACGCACGAGGAGGTATTTCGCGAACCCCGCGAATATTGCATAAAACAAAGCACAACCCGTAAAACCATTTTGGGCCGCAAGTTTTTTTACCTGTTTACCTGCGAATATTGCTTCAGCCATTACGTTACTCTTTTTATGCTGATACTAACGGGCTTTAAGTTTTTACTGCCCGATTGGAGGGGTTATCTGCTGGCAGGTTTCTCGCTGGTGTGGATAGCCAATATGTACATGAGTATTTATGCCATGATAAAGATCGATATTAAAAAAGATCGCGCTGAAATAGAAAAGCAGGATAAAACCAATTAGCGCTTTAATAATTTTAAATTTTATAATAGCTTTATCCGCGTAGACCTACAAAGAGAGTCAAGAATCAAAACCGGCTACATGTAAATAAAGGTTGCTTCACCTTGACTCTTGATTCTTGGCTCTTGAATCTATTTATACTACAAATTACGACTAAAGCATTATTATGAAATTAATTAGATGGGGCAACCCGGGAAAAGAAAAAACAGGTGTTGTCATCAGCGAAAAAAGGTTTGATACTTCGGCTTTTGGCGAAGATTACAATGAAGCATTTTTTGAGTCGGACGGGATTAATCGTCTGAAAAAATTCATTGCTGACAATGAAAGCAAACTGCCTGCCGTTGCCGATGGTGAACGCTGGGCCAGTCCCATTGCACGACCATCTAAATTAATCTGCATCGGCCTTAATTATGCCGACCATGCGAAAGAAACAGGCGCTGCCACGCCTGCAGAACCGGTTATTTTCATGAAAGCAACCAGCGCCATAGTTGGTCCGTTTGATGATGTAATTATACCAAAGGATGCCAAGAAAGTTGACTGGGAAGTAGAGTTGGCTGTGGTTATAGGTAAAAAAGCAAGTTATGTTGATGAAGCCGACGCATTAGATTATGTTGCAGGATATGCACTTCATAACGACGTTTCTGAACGCGAGTTTCAATTGGAACGGGGCGGTACATGGGACAAAGGCAAGGGTTGTGATACCTTTGCGCCAATTGGGCCATTTGTTGCTACGGCTGATGAGATTGCTGATTCAGGTAATTTGAAATTGTGGCTGTCTGTTAATGGCAAAGTGATGCAGAATGGCAGTACATCTAACTTTATATTTAATGTGCCGTTTGTGGTTGCTTACGTAAGCAAGTTTATGACGTTATTGCCCGGAGACGTAATAACTACCGGTACACCTGCCGGTGTTGCCATGGGCCTTAAACCACCGGCATATTTACAACCCGGAGATGTTATGGAACTGGGGATTGATGGGTTAGGGACATCAAAACAGACAGTAAAGGCTTATTCAAAAGCATAACAATCAATTAATATAGTAACTTCTTATGAAGAGAAATTTGCTCCTGCTGTTATGTTTAACAGCGCTTGTAGTTAACGTAAAAGCAGCCAAAGTTGACACCGTTGAAACCTACAGCGATGCCATGAAAAAGAAAATCAAGGCCGTAGTAGTTACGCCTGATAATTATGCTGCCGGTACACAATACCCGGTTGTTTATTTATTACATGGCGCAGGCGGCAATTATTCTGATTGGGTTAAAAAGGGCGGTAAAGTGGCTGATAACGCCGACCTGTATAACGTAATAATTGTATGCGCTGATGGTGGAGTAACCAGCTGGTATTGGGACAGCCCTGTTGATCCTACCTACAAATACGAAACCTACATAACCAAAGAGCTCATACCGTTTATTGACAAAAGCTATAAAACCATAAAAAACCGCAATGGCAGAGCTATAACCGGCCTTAGTATGGGCGGCCATGGCGGCTTATATTTGGGCATTAGGCACCAGGACATTTTTGGCGCGGCAGGCAGCATGAGCGGTGGGGTTGATATTAGACCGTTCCCAAAGAACTGGGATATGGCAAAGCGTTTAGGGGATTATGCAACAAATCCTGATAACTGGGAAAAATATACTGTAACTAACCAATTGCATCTGCTTACACCAAATTCGTTGGCTATAATTTTTGATTGCGGTACCGAGGATTTCTTTTATAAAGTGAATACTGAACTTCACGACAAGATGGTGGAGCGAAACAAAACCCACGATTTCATAGTTCGTCCCGGCGCGCATGATTGGAGATACTGGTCAAATGCGGTTAACTATGAGCTTTTGTATTTCAATTTGTTTTTCAAAAAGAACAACGCGCAGTTGAAATAGGTAGATAGAAGTTTATTATGTCATATAATCCATCGCCGGATCGGTATCAAAAAATGCAATATAAGCGCTGTGGAACAAGCGGATTGAAGCTGCCGCGAGTATCACTAGGTCTGTGGCAAAACTTTGGCGATTATGATACGCCACAAAATTGCCGCGATATTTTACGGACCGCTTTTGATAACGGCGTAACGCATTTCGATCTAGCTAACAACTACGGACCGCCGCCTGGCTCAGCCGAAGAAAATTTTGGAAGGATATTGCATACAGATTTTCACGATCATCGCGATGAACTGATTATTTCTACCAAAGCAGGGTACAATATGTGGGATGGCCCATATGGAGATTGGGGTTCAAAAAAGTATTTAGTTTCAAGTCTTGACCAAAGTTTGAAACGGATGAAGTTGGACTATGTTGACATTTTTTACCATCACCGCCCCGACCCCGAAACACCGCTGGAAGAGACCATGGCCGCGCTTAGTTTGATAGTGCAGCAAGGAAAAGCCCTGTACATAGGTATATCTAATTATAAAGTCCCGGAAGCTAAAAAGGCATTTGCATTGCTGAAAGAGATGGGTACACCTGCAATTATACATCAACCTAAATATTCAATGTTTGAAAGATGGGTAGAAGGCGGCTTGCTGGATTTACTTGAGGAAGAAGGAGTAGGGTGTATACCCTTTTCTCCCTTGGCACAGGGATTATTAACCGATAAGTATTTGCATGGTATTCCGCCTGATTCAAGAGCGTTAAAGGTGGGGGATTTTTTGACTGTTGACAGTATAAAGCCCGAGATTATTGAAAAGGTAAAAAACCTAAATGATATAGCCCAACAGCGGGGGCAAAAGCTGGCTCAAATGGCACTTTCGTGGATCCTTAAAGATAACCGCGTCACATCGGTTTTGATTGGTGCCAGTAAGCCCTGGCAAATAGTTGATGCCCTGAACTGTCTCTCAAAAACCACTTTCGAGGCTGATCAATTGGATGCTATAAATAAGATATTGACCAGGCAATAAAGAGGTAGCGCATTACTGGTTTTATAGCGGAATGGGCACATTAGCTATTTAATAGCTATCTTTGGTATGCAGACAGATGTAGTACACGCTGTGTTATTCCCCCAATGTCACGATTTAAATTTTACGTTAAACTATTTCGGCAGTTAAAAAATCTGTTGGGATTTTTAATAGTAATATTTTTTGAGTTATTATCGACAATTGATATATCAGGCGG
>CBFGNU010000055.1:0-16440 GCA_965650195.1 uncultured Mucilaginibacter sp.
ATCTGCAAAAAAGATAGTTGACCGCAAGGACCCATTGGTTTGGGATATATTGGAGAATGTACTTAAAGGACACCCGGTATTACTAAACCGTGCGCCTACGCTACACAGGTTGGGTATACAAGCTTTCCAGCCAAAATTGGTTGAAGGTAAAGCTATCCAATTGCACCCATTAACTTGTACCGCGTTCAACGCCGACTTTGACGGTGACCAGATGGCTGTTCACGTACCACTTGGTAACGCCGCAATTTTAGAAGCACAAGTGTTGATGCTTGCATCGCACAATATATTAAACCCTGCTAACGGTACACCTATTACAGTACCTTCTCAGGACATGGTTTTGGGTCTTTACTATATTACTAAGGGCCGTAAAACGGATGCTGATCGTGTTGTAAAAGGCGAAGGCTTAACATTCTATGCTGCCGAAGAAGTTATTATAGCTTACAACGAGCGTAAAATTGACTTACACGCATTTATCAAAGTTAAGGCATTGGTAAAAGAGCGCGATGGCAGCATCGTTAGCAAAATAATTGATACGACAGTGGGCCGTGTGTTGTTTAACCAACACGTTCCAACAGAAGTAGGTTATATAAATGAATTACTTACCAAAAAATCACTGCGTGATATTATTGGCGAGGTAGTTAAAAACACCGGTATGGCCCGCGCTGCCGCGTTCCTTGATGATATTAAGGAATTAGGATTTAAAATGGCGTTCCAAGGTGGTTTATCATTTAACCTTAAAGACATCAATATCCCTGCTGAAAAAGTAACCCTGATTCAAACTGCTTCTAAACAAGTAGAAGAGGTTATGGGTAACTACAACATGGGTTTCATTACTAATAACGAGCGTTATAACCAAATTATCGATATCTGGACACGTATCAACAACCGCTTAACCGCGAATGTGATGGACATCCTAAGTAACGATAACCAAGGCTTTAACTCGGTATACATGATGCTTGACTCAGGCGCGCGTGGTTCTAAAGAGCAGATTCGTCAGCTTGCAGGTATGCGTGGTTTGATGGCTAAGCCTCAAAAATCAGGTTCAGGTGGCGAGATCATTGAAAACCCTATTCTTTCAAACTTTAAAGAAGGCTTGTCGGTATTAGAGTACTTCATCTCTACTCACGGTGCACGTAAAGGTTTGGCGGATACGGCGTTGAAAACGGCGGATGCGGGTTACTTAACCCGTCGTTTACATGACGTTGCGCAGGACATGATTGTTGGAACCGTTGATTGCGGAACCTTAAGAGGTATTTATACTACAGCGTTAAAAGATAACGAGGATATTGTTGAGCCACTATACGATCGTATTTTGGGCCGTACATCTTTACATGATGTTCATGATCCTATCACTAACGAGTTATTGGTTAGCGCAGGACAGGATATTACTGAAGAAATTGGTAAACAAATAGAAAATTCACCTTTAGAAGGTATTGAAATTCGTTCGGTATTAACCTGCGAAAGCAAGCGTGGTGTATGTGCATTGTGCTACGGTCGTAACCTTGCAAGCGGTAAACGCGTGCAAAAAGGTGAGGCTGTTGGTGTAATTGCCGCACAGTCTATCGGTGAGCCGGGTACACAGTTAACACTACGTACATTCCACGTGGGTGGTACCGCGTCAAACATTGCAGCTGAATCTCATATCAACGCAAAATTTGATGGTATCATCGAGTTTGAGAACGTTCGTACTGTAGAGTACCAGGGCGAAGAAGGTGCGGTTGATGTGGTTTTAGGTCGTTCTGGTGAGTTCCGTATTGTAGAAGAAGGAAGCAATAAAGTAATTGTTTCTAACAACATTCCTTACGGTGCATACTTGTATATTAAGGATGGCAGCAAGATCAAACGTGGCGATCGTATCTGTTCATGGGATCCATACAATGCGGTAATCATTTCAGAATTTGCGGGTAAAACGCAGTTTGAAGCTGTATTAGAGGGTATCACTTTCCGTGAAGAATCTGATGAGCAAACAGGTCACCGTGAGAAAGTGATTATCGATACCCGTGATAAAACCAAGAACCCGTCTATCCAGGTTGTTGATGGCAAAGGCACTGTTATTAAGGGATATAACATCCCGGTAGGCGCGCACATTGCTGTTGAAGAAGGTGAGAAATTACAAACCGGACAGATTATTGCTAAAATCCCGCGTTCTACAGGTAAAACACGGGATATTACAGGTGGTTTGCCACGTGTAACCGAGTTGTTTGAAGCACGTAACCCATCAAACCCAGCGGTAGTAACCGAAATTGATGGTGTGGTAACTTTAGGTGGTGTTAAACGTGGTAATCGTGAGATCACCATTGAATCAAGAGACGGACAGATCAAGAAATACCTTGTTCCATTGTCTAAACACATCCTTGTACAGGATAATGACTTCGTTAAGGCAGGTATGCCATTGTCTGACGGTTCAATATCACCGGCTGATATATTAGCTATTAAAGGCCCTGCTGCCGTGCAAGAGTATCTTGTTAATGGTATACAGGAAGTTTACCGCCTACAAGGTGTGAAGATCAACGATAAACACTTTGAGGTTATCGTTCACCAGATGATGCAGAAAGTTATGATCGAGGATGCAGGCGATACCCGCTTCCTTGAGAAAGAAGCTGTTGATAGTTGGGACTTTATGCTGGAAAATGACGAGATATTTGACAAAAAGGTAGTTGTTGATCCGGGGGATTCAACAGCATTTAAAGCCGGTCAGATAGTATCAGTTAGAAAACTGCGTGATGAGAACTCTATTCTTAAACGTAAGGATATGAAGCTGATTGAAGTGCGTGATGCTATTGCTGCAACTTCAAGCCCTATACTGCAAGGTATAACCAGAGCTTCATTAGGTACCAAGTCGTTCATCTCGGCTGCATCGTTCCAGGAAACTACAAAAGTACTGAACGAGGCTGCAATTGCCGGCAAACGCGACCTGATGCTCGGTCTGAAAGAAAACGTGATCGTAGGTCACCTTATCCCTTCAGGAACGGGCTTACGCGAATACGAAAATATCCGTGTAGGATCTCAGGAAGAGTTTGATCGTCTGATGGCATCAAAAGCCGAAGAAGTAGAAGCTTAATGGCAAACAAAAATTAAATATGAACAAAGCCTTCCCATTTGCGGAAGGCTTTGTTATTTTAGCGTCATGGAAGAGCAATTTGACAATCAGCTCAATATAGAGCTTTCCGAAGAGATCGCAGAGGGGGTATATTCCAACCTAGCTATTGTAACTCACTCAACCGCAGAATTTGTGGTGGATTTTATAAGGGTTATGCCTGGTGTCCCCAAGGCTAAAGTGAAATCAAGAATTATAGTTACACCCGAGCACGCAAAGCGTTTGTTAGATGCGCTTGAAGACAACATTGCCAAATATGAGGCAGTAAACGGGCGAATAAAAACCCGGCCTGAGCAGGGTGGTTTCCCAATAAATTTTGGCGGGACGATGGGGCAGGCGTAAAATTATATTATAATAAACGATACTGAATAGTTTATTGCACTGCATTGGTGATGTTTGTAATCTCGTACAGGACTACACTATTGGCCTTTAACCTTGTGCTGATCTCTATTTTATTTTGTTTAACTGATAAAAGGCTTTGCGTATAATTCAGCTTAGCGAGGCCTTTATATTCCGCACGTTTTTCTTTCCAAATTCGTAACGATTTCTGATTTTTAAGTATCCATGGTACCTCTAAAGAATATACAGACACCGAATCTTTGTAATGATCAATGGTAATACCATTTTCTTTCTGGTCATTTACCCACTTGGTCCACCAGTTAGCGTTCTCGTTGTCGATCACATATTTTTTAATAATGACATTTGACCCGCGTTGTACTTTCACATTATTTAACGATATTTTTGAAAGTATTTCATCCCCTGACGTAAGGTTTTCATTTACGTTGTAGATAATTATGTGTGCGGTATGGGTGGCTTTATTAAAACCTCCAATACCTTCCAATGCATTCTTTGTGTCGGCATTTTTTTCTTTGTTCGCCTTTACATAACTATCATTTGTCATTTTATAGGCAAGGTTGGAAAAATTGCTTTCCATAGAAGGAAGATCATCCCAAATTTCCTCAGGGCCTAAGGCCCATGTAGAAAACCAACTTATGTCTTTTTCAATCATAGTTTTGAATAACCTGGCGTTTACGGCTGCCTGATAACTATAACCAATACTTCTTGAAAGCAATACTTTTCCATCCGGTCCATTCAAAATTTTTCCTTCATCAACACCATATTTAAGGTTTCTGAGTCCATTCTTTAAAGCAGAGTTTCTTAGCAGGTCAACGCAATCAGTTAAACTGCGAAACGAATATTGGCCCGGTTTAGGATCATAGTAAGAGGTAGTTAGAAAATTTATTTGGGTGCCTCTTTTTTTCGTTTTATAATTGATACCCTTAGCGCAATGTTCAATAAATGCTTTCTCATCCCATAGCCCTGGTATCGTAGTCATACTATGTGCTCCCACTAATAAATTTTGTTTTTTAATTGCTTGCTGAAGGGCTGCCACGGTATAATCGTACAGTTTAAAATAATTAAGTTTTGTACTAACAGAGTCATTGTTATCGTTATACCAATCTCCGTTTTCGTATTCCGTTAATACGCCCCATTTCCATTTCTTAACTTCCTGTATACCAAAACATTTAACTAAGGTATCTGCAATGTGATATATATAGTTATAATAATCGTTGTAGTTTTCCGGTGGAGATACATTTACGCTAAAGCTTCCAATTGCAGGTTTTTTCGAAAATTTTAACGGAACGTTCCCAGTAACTATGTAAGGTTTTAAGCCCTGTTTTACAATGTTTTTACAAGCCACAACCAATGATTTTGCGTTATAATCGTTTTTTGAGTTTTTATCTAACGGGTTTGAAAACAGATCCCTATCAACAGATCCTCCGGTGGTACTCATTAATTGCACATATTTAATAAACGGGTAGTTCTTTAAGAAAAAATCAGACGGATACACAGCTTTGTTATCCAGCCAAAATGAGTGGTAATTCCAAGTGTTTACGTCAGTAAATTTGTTTTGTATGCGTTTACCGGGGGATGAAAAGCTGAATGTTAACTTTTTATAACTTTGAGAAAAAGAATAAGTAGAAAGACAGCATAGAAGCGATAGTAAAATCAGCGATAACACATTTCTTGATGGCATATTTGCAGATAATTAAGTATATTAGTTTGCGAGTGAATTAATCTTTTTTTGTAAAAATGTATCGAAAAAAAAGTTTTGTATTTTAGCTGTTATTTTAAGCGTTTTCTACCATTTTGAAAAAAAAAAGACCCATCAATTGTAATTTCTTCTATATTTACCAAATATTTATTGAAATATAATATTAAAGTTATGCATTTATTATCTACTTGTGAAATTCCGGATGCGCCTTGTTTAATGTCTAAAATGTTTAAACATTATCTTTATTATTTTGTTGCTTTTCTTTTAGCGGTTTCTTTATTCTCGTGCACGTCTGCAAAAAAAGTTAAGTATTTTCAAGACATTCCTGATTCCGGCAGCTTGAAAACTATTCAAAAAGTGGAGTTCATTGAACCCAGTATCCAAGTAGACGACATTGTAACGGTTCTTGTTCAAACGATTGATCCCATCGCTTCCCAGATTATCAATTCAGGAAATATTGCTACAGCAGGCACTGGAGCCATCGTAGGAGTGCCGTCATACAATCAGCAAATTTCCAGCGGCTATTTAGTTGATAAAAATGGGGACATAGATTTACCTACAATAGGCAAGGTAAAAGTGCTTGGTCTCACAATTTTACAAGCTAAAGAGAATATTAGGAAGGCTGTTGAGCAGTTGTATAAAGTGCAGTCGGTAATTGTCCGGTTTGCTAATTTCAGAATTAGCATCACCGGCGAAGTAAACAGGCCCGGCACCTATATAATGCCTAGTGAAAAAGTGAGTATATTGGATGCCATAGCCCTTGCCGGTGATTTAACAATATATGGAAAAAGAGATAATGTGCTATTATTAAGGGATAATGTTGATGGTACAAAAACACCTTATAGAATAAATTTGAGAAAGAGCGAAGTGCTTTATGCACCATATTTTTATTTGCGCCAAAACGATGCTCTATACGTTGAACCATCAAAGGCAAAGGCTGCCTCAACAGACGCAACACAAGCACGAACTTTTACTATAATAGGTTCAGTTTTATCAGTTTTAATAGTTTTGTTTACCAGAAGATAATATATGGATTTATTACAGGAAAATCAGCAAGTAATAGGCGAATTACAAGAAGACAATTTTAATCTCAAAAATTTAGTAAGTAGGGTTCTTTCTAATTGGTATTTGTTTTTCATAGGGGTATTGATATGTTTCGGTTGCGCCTTTGTGTATGCGCGATATGCTCAGCCGAGTTATAGCATAAACAGTAAAATTATTGTTGACGACCAAAAAAACAGCCCCGGCGCTAGCGCAGGCGGTATGCTTATGGATCTTTCAAGTTTGCTTGATATACCCAGCAATGCCCAGAATGAGATCGAAATTTTAAAATCCAGATATCTCGTCAGCCGTGTTGTAAAGGATCTTCAGCTAAATGTTACTACATACAGAAAAGGCCGCATAAGAGCGGTCGAATTATATGATGAGGCTCCATTTACGGTCGGTATCAGAAGTAAAACAGATACAATACAAGGCCGTGAATACACTGTTAAAATAGATAAATCGGGCAAAAAGCTTCGCGTAATAGATGGGAAGGAAAACATTAACAAAGAAGTTGGGTTTGGTGAGGTAATTAGCACTGAGCAATATGATATAGTGTTTTATGAAAAACAGCGAAGTGATAGGGCTAATGTTTACATTGTTGCCGTTCAATCAGAAGACAGCAAAACTGAAGAAATTTTAAATGATTTAACGGTACAACTTACCGATAAAAAAAGTACAACTATTGATCTCAACTATCTGTATTCTAACCCTAAAAAGGGTGAGGCGATACTTCAAAAGTTAATGACGTTTTATCTGCAAACAAATCTTCAAAATAAGATTCAAATTGCGGATAGCACGCTGAGGTTTATCGACGATCGTTTAATTATTGTAAGCAAAGAACTGAGCGGAGTTGAAAAGAGTTTTGAAGAGTTTAAAAAAGAAAATTCCGTTGCAAATATTTCTGAACAATCAAAGGTGCTTGTTACGGAGGCATCTGATTATTATCAAAAGCTAAATCAGCTCGATAATGAAATAGCGATGCTAAATTCTATAAAGAGATTCATGATAGACTTGGATGACAGAAGAGTTATTCCAAGCGGATTGAATATTAGCGACCCGGTATTTGCGGCCACTATAAATGCTTATAATCAAGCATTGGTTGAGCGCAATAGGCAGGCGTTATCTCTAAATGATGAAAACCCTGTCATAAAAAGCCTTGACAAACAAATCGCTGGTTTTAAGGAAAGCATGTTAAGGGCCTTTGAGACCAGCAGTAAAAACCTGCAAATTAGCCGCGACAATTTAAAAAGTACTAACGGCGTTATTGCGGGACAAATCCGCTCTGTTCCTAAAAAGGAACGGATTTATTTAGACTACGCACGGCAGCAAAATCTTAAGCAAGAGTTATACCTGTATCTTTTGCAAAAGCGGGAGGAGACTGCTATCTCAAAAACGTCTACTATTTCAACGGCAAGAATAATTGATCCGGCCAAAAGTGAGTTTTATCCCTTTAAGCCTAAGCGATCAATGATTTATATGTTAGGGGTGATTTTAGGAATAGTGCTCCCCTTTGCGTATATAAATTTCCGCGAGATGCTTAATATTAAGATCCTTAGCAAGGATGATTTAAACAGGCTTACAAATATTCCTATAGTTGGTGAGATTGGTAATAATCCGGATAATGAGTCTTTGATTGTTACAGAAAATTCCAGGTCAATAATATCTGAGCAGTTTAGATCTGCCAGGACAAATTTACAGTTCTTGATGAGCGCATCTAAGGCGAACGTTATTATGTCTACGTCAAGTATGAGCGGCGAGGGGAAATCATTTATCACACTGAATATTGCAAGTGCATTAGCCTTAAGTGGAAAAAAAGTTGTTATGATGGAGCTTGACCTTAGAAAGCCCAAATTATCTTCAACAATAGGTTTAGATCATAATAAGATAGGATTTACAAATTATATAATTTCTGACGATTATAAAGTTAGCGACATAGTTAGGCCCACACCGTTTCATAAGAATTGCTTCATAGTATCATCGGGGCCGGTACCGCCTAACCCTTCCGAACTTATCATGAATCCGAAGCTTAATGACATCATTGACGAATTAAAAAAGCAATTTGATTTTATAGTTATTGATAGTGCGCCTGTTGGCTTGGTATCAGACGCTCTACTTATAGAAAAATGTGTTGATATAACCCTTTATGTAGTAAGGCAACGCTACACGTTCAAATCGCAACTAAGTATTGTTAATAATTTGGTTAGTTCTAAAAAACTAAAGCGCGCTTACTTAATTGTTAACGATATTAAAACTACAAAAGGCGGCTACTATGGTTATGGCTACGGTTATGGCTATGGCTATGGTTATGGCTACGGTTATGGCTACGGAAATGCAGAGACTGTTGCGAAAAAAAGTTTTTGGGGTAAAATCTTTAATAAATAAACATTTCCATCATCAATGTTTTCAGTACTTGTACCAGCTTATAAATCCAAATACCTTGCACAGGCTATAGAAAGTATCTTAAATCAAACTTTCGAAGATTTTGAGCTAATTATAGTTAATGACAAGTCCCCGGAAGATATACAAAGTATTGTAAAAACATTCGCAGATCCTCGTATCAGGTATTTTGAAAATGATCAGAATTTGGGAGGAACCGACGTTGTAGGCAACTGGAACAATTGCTTATCCCACGCCACGCAGCCCTTTGGAATATTGTTTTCAGATGATGACGTTTTAGAGCCGGCGTTTTTGGCTGAAATTAAAGGCTTGATAGACAGATATCCACAAGCAAACATTTTTTGCAGCAGGGTCGCTATTATTGATTCAGAAAGCAATCTTTTGCGCCTCACGCCATCTGCTCCAGAACGCCTCACAACGCTCGATTTTATTTGGCATAGAGTTTACGGCTTCCGCGAAATATTTGCCCAGAATTACGTTTTTAAAACTGCAGCGATAAGGGAAATAGGCGGATTTATAGATTTTCCGCTGGCTTGGGGGACCGATGACGCCACGTGGTTCACCTTGTCAAAAACGCACGACTTGATATCAACTACTAAGGTGTTGTGTAATTGGCGATGGTCGGAGCTTAACATATCCAACGTTGGCAATATTGAAAAACGCATTGATGCTGTGATCAAATTTTATAATTGGTTGGAGCAGGATGTTAAAGCTTATACCCCCAAAGATGATTTAGAACAGCACCTTAAAGAGGCTATCATCAAGAGGTTACCTCAAAGGAAGCTTGATAGTATTAAATATCTTATCGATTCTTTACTAAAAAATAATAATGCACAGAAAGCATTGAAAATTTTCAATCAGATAGCAAGCCGCTACAATGATATCAACTACAAACTATTAGCAGTGGCGGTGGCAAAAAAATTTTTAAAAAAGACATGATTAAAGGTTCATGAAGAAAGTACTAGTCCTTACTCCGTACGGTGTTAACAGCAAGATCAGACATGCCGGTGGTAAAACTTCCACATATTACTTTACCAGTTTAGCAAATAATAGTGCAATTGAATTAACCTTTTTTGTGCTGTATGTAAGAAGCAAGGATTACGACAATTTTAAACTTGAATTTGCGAGATCAGGGGATATATCATTATCGCCCGAAAGAAACTTTTTTGGTAAGCTAAGTAATTACTTTTTTTATAAACTGTTGGCGAAGTGGCTTAGACCCTTATTGTTTGAGTACCATCATACCAACGGCCAAAAAACGCTTGACCTGGGAAAGGCGCTTGGTAAAGCTGCTAAAAATAATTACGCTCCTGATGTAGTTATTTGTGATTTTGGAGATTTTTTATTGCAGGTTCATAATGCAAAAGAAGTGTTTCCTGATGCAAAGTATGTAGCCTTTGCCCATGACTATAATTACAAGCATAAAAGGCGCTTATACGCTGATCGCCCTTTCTCAAAAATATTACTCGATAGGTTTTTTAAAAAAGAGAAGTCAAGTTTGCAAGCTTTTGATTTAGTGTTACCTCACTCGTCTGCAGATGCTTCAGCCATAATAGAAGAGTGTGAAATTGACGTGAGTAAGGTAAAATCAATTGTTCCGTATTTTGATGACTACTATAAAATAGCCGGACGTAAATGTTCATCTACCCACAATAATACACTAGTTTATTACGGGGCAATGGAAAGACCACAAAATTATGAAGCCGTACAGTGGTTTCTAGATAACGTATGGCAAGACGTTTTAAAGCTTTACCCACTTTTGCAATTTGTAGTAATTGGTTCAGGTTTGTCGGATAAGAACAAACAACTGTTTTTGGGATACAAGCAAGTTGAAGTGGTTGGATTTGTACAGGATCCGTCAACTTATTTTGTTAATGCCTTATGCACTGCTGTGCCACTGCAAGTGGGGTCTGGTATTAAAGTAAAAGTATTGGAGGCCATGTCAATAGGCTTACCGGTTTTAACAAACGAGATTGGTATCGAGGGGATTGAAGCCGAGCACGGAACGGATTTTCTTTTTTGTAAAACTCCGCAGGATTACCTGTCTGCTATTTCAAGGTTATACACAGACTTAACTTTTCGGGAAAACGTAATTAACTCATCCCTTGAATTTATAAACGGTAACTTCAATAAGGAGAGATCTGTAGAGATATTTAACAGCTATATAGAGAACTTATAGTAACTCCATGACTAATTTTGAAAGATATAAGCAGCTAAAAAGCCAGATTGCCATTGTTTATAACAGTATTGATTTTAGCAAAGCCTTATCTTTCGAGTGCTCACAAATTGCTTTTAATAAGCAGTCCATCGCCGCTATAAAGTTCACTGATCTTTTTAAGTTTTGTTACGCAAGTCGTGATGTGACTAAACTGGTTAATGCATTTAAGGAACACGCCACTGTTTTAACAACTGTTTACACGCGTAAAGACTACGAAGAGTTGATTGAAAAAAGTTTCTTTAATGTGAAGGACTTTGTTAGGGTTACCATTGACGATTTGCCTTACAAAAGCAGGTTCTCTTTCAGTTTGTCTAAATATCTGTTAGCTACAAAACTGTTTTTTCAATTTAGCGGATTAAATTTATCGCTTAAAGAGAGAGTCTATTTAGCTACGCGATTTATATATCAGGCTAACTTTATTGATTTTTTAGATACATCATTTGAAGGCGTTGACGTACATAGAAACAAGTACATAGCATTTAACAGTGCATTTGATATAGAAACCGTGTTAACGCTTTTTTTGAATAAAAAAGGGGTTGATACTTATCATTTTTCTCATGGATTGAGTTATATCACCTTTAAGTATAATGTACCAATTGATATTTTAAACACTTACAATATAAGCGCTAAAAAGGTTTTAGTTTGGGGCCAGTCAAGTAAAATTGAACTTCTGTCAAAAACCGCTTTTTTACCTGGAGATATTTTTATAGCAGGTAACCCAAAGTATGCTGATAGAAAGATAGATGTTAAAAAAACCTTTTCCAGTTGCATCATATTCTTAGGGCGCTCAATTTATGATTCAGGGAATATTGAACTTTTAAAACTCGTTGCCTTAATAAAGAATAGATATGATATCAATTTTACAGTTAAAGCGCATCCAGCTTCGCAGCAGAGTTTATTTCTACCAATTTTAAATCAGCATGGGATTAACCTTTTGTCAAATCAGGAAACGATAAACAGTATCCTTGCTTCTAATGAGTATGATTTCGCTGTAAGCTACAATACCAATGCATATTTTGAAGCACTGTATAATAATTTAATCTGTTTTAGGTACGGTGTGGGAGAAAACGAGGGCTTTGATTGTTTAGATGATGTGTTTACTGATGAGGAGTCCTTTAATTCAATTATAATAAAGTATAGAAATATGGACGATGAAAAAATCAACAAGGCCGTTACTGATTTACTGGTAACAAACGTGGGAATGGGTTTAAACAGGTATAGTGATATATTGAAATAATGAGCGGCTCAAAAAAGATTTTTGGCGGAATAATTTGGACAACTTTAGGAAGTGTTGTTAATGCGCTTTATGGCTTCTTCTCGGTACCGTTGCTACTGGTGCATTTTGGCAAAGAGCAGTATGGTTTAATTGGATTGGCTATGTCTGTTAATGTTTATTTGAGATTAATGGATATGGGCTTTTCTTCCGGCAATGTTAAGTACTTTTCAATGTGGCTAGCCCAGAAAGACTATGTAAATCTTAGTAAGTTGTTCCAGTCGAGCTTATCTTTTTATGGTGTTGTTGGTATAGTAAACGCGCTTATACTTTTTATTGTTACATGCTTTTCGCAATCTATATTTTCCATTTCTGCCGAGCAGGCGCTTATATTGAATAACATGTTTTATGTGCTCATGATAAGTGCTTTTTTTGGGTGGATAGCGGCGTTGCTCGACCAGTTTTTAAGAGCTAACGAGATTATAGGTTGGGAGCAGCGCCTTTTAATTGTTGCTAAGATTTTGCAAATACTTGCATTGATAGCCACATTACAATACAATTTGAACATACTTACATTTTTCTCACTGTCTACTCTTTCTGCATTGATCGTACTTCCATTTTCAATTTGGAAAATAACAACATTATCATACAAAGTATCGATATGGCCAAGGTATCATCATAAGGTTTTCATGCAGGTTCTGCCGTATTGCATGAGCGTTTTCTCATTCGGCATATTTCAATTCTCGGCTGTTTATTTGAGGCCCGTAATATTGGGCATTCGTTCAGGTATGGATGCGGTAGCCAACTACAGGGTGCTTGACGGTGTTGTAAGCCTGGTAATGATTGCTGGTATGAGCTTTGTAGGTGTTATTTTGCCTTATGCCGCCAAGGCAAAGGCACTTAAGGATAAAGAACAGGAGCGTAAGATAGCTTATGATGCGACCAAATACATCACTATTTTTTTAGCGGTAATAGTATTTGGCTTTGTGTTGATTTCCAAAGATCTGCTGTATTTATATGTAGGCAAAAACTTTGAGCACCTTTACATATGGCTAAACGTGTGGATAATCACAATATTGGGTTCACATAATTCTGCATTATCGAGTTTGGTATTGGCAGGTAACCGGCTTAGGCCAATAGTATACATGTCTGCTACATCAACAATTGTTTCGCTGTTAATAGCGTGTATATTGGCACCACACTATAATGTAGGCAGTGTTGTAATAGGTTACTTTTTGTATGTTGTAATGCAAATAAGTTTTTATTACTTCTATTATTACCCACATGTAATGCAACTCAATTCATTTACACTATTCAAGAAAAGCTTCTTTTATCCAGCTTTTTCAATTGGGGTGGTTATGCTTTTTATCTATGTTGGTAAAGAAATATTACTTATTCAAAATAAGGTTTTAAACATCCTGATTAGCGGCTCAGCTTATGTAATTTTGGTTTTGCCGGTGATTTACTTTCTGTTGCTTAACCAAACAGATAAGGAGTTTTTGACAAGGATCATTTTTAAGAAACAACCTGCTAATATAAGTTAAGATGGACATTTTGCTCATGGTATTGTGCGCGGTAGCGGTTTTAAAGTTTTTTGCAGGTAAGAGCGAAGAAAAAATTATTCTAATCATAATACTAGCATGTTTGATACCTCCGGGTGTAATATTGTTAGGCAAGCAGCTTTTTTGGCTTCTGGTTTATTTGTTAATGTTCTCAACCATTATTAAAACTAATGCGTCGAAAGTGATAGGTGGTTTTCCATTACTTAAGCCATTTATATTTTACAGTGTTTGTATGATTATTATAGGCTTAAGTGACGAGCGGATGAGTTTTGTGGAAAAATTTACAAAACCCCTCAACTTCATTGTAATAAACGCTCTTATGTGTATAACAACATATGCCTGTTTATCCGCTAAATCAAACTATTTAAAAATCTATAAAACCTTATTGATCTTCATGTCTGCGGCTTGTTTATACGCTCTTTTCAACATGGTTACAAAAAGCAATCCGTATAATACCGACATTTCGCAAAAATATCGTTTAACAGACTTTGCTTTTAATTACATGCACTCAGATGATGGACGATTTAGAATCAGTTCATTTATGTATCACCCCTTCTACTTTGCAATATTTTCATATTTTATGATATTGTTTGGCCTTTTCTTTTATACTGAAAAAAATGCAATAAAATTTAATAGAACGGTTTTACTGGCACTTCTCATATTATTTTGTCTCGTATTAGTTTTTACAGATTCGCGCACGGTGCAAATTTTATTTGTTGGAAGTGTAGTTATTTATTTATTTGTTTTGACGAGCAACTTAAAAAGGTCAATCACAGCGACGCTTATTGCCCCTGTTGTAATAGCTCTTGTAATGCAAATTCCTGCGGTGTCTGGTTACGTTGACAAATTATCAGACATATTTTTAACCGGTGGCGAGAAAGTGGAAGGTAGTAACGTTAATATGAGAGCCGAGCAACTAGCTGTTTCAACTGTGTATTTTATAAAAAGCCCCATAGTTGGCAATGGGTTTGATTATATCACAGAAACAATCGGGTATGCATCAGACAAAAATAAAAGCAGAAGCGATGAAGCCGCATATGGCTTTGAGAGCTATTTTTACACAATCATTATTGAACAAGGCATTTTAGGCGTGCTGGCACATATTGTGCTTTTCTACGCTTTGATAAAATATCATATTAAAAATGCCTACTCCACTAATGGGCGTTTGCGAAACTTTATATTTATAAATCTTCTTATTATCGTTGGTTATATTGTTTTTATCATGGCAACGGGAACGCTTAACACCATGCCTCTTTTTTTTACATTAGTTGGAATTTCAATAAGTTTGCAAGAGAAAGAGTTGTTCAATAAAAAAACCATATAAAGTATCTATTTAAATTTACTTATTGTTATTAGCGGTACTGCTGTTTTTGGGCTATTAATTATATTGGCCTCTGTTATCTTAGCAAACATTATTTGCCCATAAGGTGAACGTCCATAATCAAATATGATGTAGATATTGCCATTTACATCTTGTGACACATCTGGATAAGAATTGCCATATCTTTTATCAATTACCAGGGAGTATGGCCAGGTTTTTCCATTATCTTTCGAAATAAAAGCCGTTATGTTTTCTCTTAAGGTACTGCTATTAACTACTAAAAGTAAGTTACCTGAACGAAGTTTTCCAAAGTAGGCTCTGCTCTCAGGAGTAGGGCCAATGTCAGTGAATTTCTTTGCTTCGCTCCATGTTAAGCCTGCATCTTTGCTATCGGTCATATATAAGCCCTTAGTGGTTCTCATCGCACATAAAAAATTATGGTCGTCAATATTTACAATCATATGTTCATCATAGCTCCTAACAGAGTTGTCTAAATTTACTTTTGAAAAAAGGCTGAGCGGCCCCAGATAGCTTCCATCGTGAGTTGCTTTATATAAGAATGGTCCGTTTATCTCAGAAGGCGTTCCTATGGAAGTAGCTGTAGTAACCATATTGGGGCCTGACATGGGGAACAGCATCGTCGAACTATCTTGCCCTACAAAGGTTGGTTTGCATACCATCAGCCCCGGAAACATAATAGATGGTTTGGATATAACAAGTTGATTTTTTGAATTTCTTTTGATCATAATTTGCCAAACCTTTAATGATGCACCGTTAATTATATAGCCTTCTGAAACACTCCAGGATAAATGAAGCGTGCCATATTTGTCTTTCCATAATGCCTGGTCAAAAAAGCGAAGGTTTTCGTTGTCTGGAGCAATAACTAACTCGTCATTCTTCCAGGTTGTTCCATCATCTGAACTCGTGGATAAAACCACGTAGTTACCAAGTTGCTCGCCCTTGCTGCCCGCGTACCACGAAGCGAAAATCTCGTTTTTAGAAGTTTCAACTGAGGGCACGCCTTGCCAGCCCCTACTAGCCAACAGATATTTACTATCGGTAACGGGCGAATAAAAAAATAAAGAGTGACTAGTGGAATCTGCGTCTATTTGGGAGAAATTGTATTGCGGAAATGTCTGCGAAGATATAATTGGATTGGCCTTGATTATAGACTTTTTGCATGCGAACAATAGGTTGAAGCCCAAAATTGCGAATAACGAAAAAGCGATTTTATAAATTCTCATATAGGTTAAACATTTAGTTTTCAATTAACTACCAAAATCATTCCAATATATAAATATATAAAAATGCTATAATTCATCGCTGTTTAACAAATGGTGTGTAATAATTTCTACAGAATGAGGAACAGTATGAGTTAAATAGTCCCAGTAGGCTTTTAAATCTTTAGTTTTTATAATTTGGTGTTATACCTATCAATATACTGCCGAATAGGTTGCTTATTTAGCATTAGTGTGAAAACTTAATTTAATTATTTATTAAATTCTTGTTATTTTGATAATATTGGGATCGAT
>CBFGNU010000056.1:0-16411 GCA_965650195.1 uncultured Mucilaginibacter sp.
AAAATCGTCATAAAATAAAATATTGACAATGTTATTGCCAATAGTGGTCAAATATATAATTTTAGATATAAAGCCCTTCTAAATCTCCCCTATAGGGGGACTTTTAACAGGTTACATGCTTTTGTCATTGCGAGGTACGAAGCAATCGCGGACTTTGCACGGCGGCTTTTCTCCGTGCGATTGCTTCGTACCTCGCAATGACAATTCGTTTAGTTTTAGTTTATGATCCCTCTCGCCTTTTCCAACACCTTATCTAATCCACCAACATCTTTACCGCCCGCGGTTGCAAAAAACGCCTGACCGCCGCCGCCGCCCTGGATCTCCTTGGCCAGTTCGCGTACTATTTTGCCTGCATCTAATCCTTTTTCTTTTACCAGATTCTCGGCTATCATTACCGTAATGCCGGGTTTGCCGTCATTTGCAGCAACCAGCACCAGGAACAGGTCAGACACAATATCTTTTAGCTGGTAAGCCAGGTTTTTAACCGCGTCGGCATTTGGTAGGTCAACCTTTTGGGCGATGAAATTAATGCCATTTATGTTCTCTGCTTTCTTAGCCAGTTCATCTTTTAAACCGGACGACTTTTCAAGAATACTTTTCTCTATTTCTTTTTTAAGGCGATTGTTCTCGTCTATTAAACCCTCAACACTTTTGCTGATGTCTTTCGGATTCTTAAGCAGTTCTTTCAGATCATTCAACAGCTTGCTTTGCGCAATGATATATTGCTCAGCAGCTATACCTGTAATAGCTTCGATACGACGCACCCCTGCAGCTACAGCGCTTTCTGAAATGATCTTGAAATAACCTATTGCACCTGTTGCAGGCACGTGCGTACCGCCGCAAAGCTCCTTGCTAAAGGTTTCATCAAAGGTAATTACACGCACATAATCGCCATACTTTTCGCCGAACAGGGCAGTAACACCGCTGCTGATGGCGATATCATAAGGTACGTTGCGCTCTTCTTTTAGGGCGATGTTGGCGCGGATCTTCTCGTTTACTATCGCTTCTATTTGCGCCAGTTCTTCATCAGTAACTTTGGCGAAGTGCGAAAAGTCGAAACGCAGGTATTCTGCATTAACCAATGATCCTTTTTGGTTTACGTGCGTGCCCAAAACGTTTTTCATGGCGGCATGCAGCAGGTGCGTAGCGCTATGATTATTCATAATGCTGGTACGCATGTTTTTTTCAACAATGGCGGTTAAGGCATCGTCAATATCATCCGGCAATTTATCCACATAGTGAACAATCAGGCCGTTCTCTTTTTTAGTATCGGTAACATAAACCACTTCACCATCCGGGAAAACAAGCTCACCCTTATCTCCTACCTGCCCGCCGCTTTCGGCGTAGAAAGGTGTTTTATCCAAAACTATCTGAAATTGATCTTTACCCTTAGCCGTTACCTTGCGGTATTTAACTATATGGGCAATGGTTTCAGTTTCATCATAACCGGTAAACTCAACGGCGTCATCTTCTTTTAACACCACCCAATCGCCGGTATCAACAGCTGATGCAGCGCGGGAGCGGGCTTTTTGTTGTTGAAGGGCATTATTGAACCCTTCTATATCAACAGTTAAGCCTTTTTCACGAGCCATTAGCTCTGTAAGGTCAAGAGGAAAGCCGTAAGTATCTGAAAGCTCAAAAGCTAACGCTCCTGACAAACTAGTGTTGCCAGCGGATGTTATCTCATCAAAACGTTTGATACCATTTTCTAAAGTCCTCAAAAAACTTGACTCCTCCTCCAATACCACCTTTTGCACAAAATCTTTCTGACTATACAACTCATCAAATACCCCCTTAAACTGGTCAGCCAACAAAGGCACTAACTGATTAATGAATGGCTCTTTAAAACCCAAGTTCTGATAAGAATACCTAACTGCCCTACGTAAAATACGGCGAATCACATAACCCGCTTTATTGTTAGATGGCAACTGCCCGTCAGCAATGGCAAAGCTTACGGCACGGATATGGTCGGAAAGCACGCGCATGGCTACTGCTGTACCCCAATCGGCTTCGCCGGGTTGTGCGGCGGCATTATATTTTATCCCTGATTTTGCAGCTATAAACTCTATTATCGGCGTAAAAACATCCGTATCATAGTTAGATGATTTGCCTTGCAGCACACGCACCAAACGCTCAAAGCCCATACCTGTATCCACATGTTGGGCCGGCAGTTCCTGCAACGAACCGTCTTTTAAACGGTTAAACTGCATAAACACATTGTTCCAGATCTCAATTACCTGCGGATCATCAGCGTTAACCAATGTAGCGCCATCAACCGCAACTCTTTCGGCATCAGTACGATTATCGTAATGGATCTCAGAACACGGTCCACAAGGACCGGTTTCGCCCATTTCCCAAAAATTGTCTTTTTTGTTACCTAACAAAATGTGGCTTTCGGGCACGCCTTGCTGCTTCCAAAAATCAAACGCTTCCTGGTCTTTAGGCAGGTTTTGCTTTTCGTCACCTTCAAAAATAGTAACATACAGGCGGTCCTTATTTATCCCATAAACTTTGGTCAGCAGTTCCCAGCTCCACTCAATAGCTTCTTTTTTAAAGTAGTCGCCAAAGCTCCAGTTGCCCAGCATCTCAAACATGGTATGGTGGTAAGTATCAATACCTACTTCCTCCAAATCGTTGTGTTTGCCAGATACGCGCAAGCAACGCTGCGTATCTGCCACGCGTGGCGATTTAGCAGGCGCTTCGCCTAAAAATATATCCTTAAACTGGTTCATACCGGCGTTGGTGAACATCAGTGTCGGGTCGTTTTTAACAACTATGGGTGCAGAGGGAACAATGCTGTGCCCTTTAGAAGCAAAAAAATCAATAAAAGCCTGGCGTATCTCGTTAGCGGTCATTACAAAAAAATCTATTTAATATAGTGTACTACTATACTTTGAGTGCAAAAGTGTGAAAAATTGCGAACTTCTGTGTACTTTTTATGCGGATATTTACCCTATGCAATCCATCATTATAAGCCAACCAGGCGGACCGGAAGTTTTACAAGTTGAATACCGCCCAATCCCCACTTACGGCGAGTATGAAGTGCTGGTTAAAGTTGCGGCTGCAGGTATTAACCGCCCGGATATTTTTCAGCGCAAAGGCAACTACCCGCCACCGGTGGGTGCGCCTGTAGACATCCCGGGGCTGGAACTTGCAGGCACAATAACCGCCGTTGGCAGCAAAGTAACCCGCTGGCAAATTGGCGATAAAGTTTGCGCCCTTGTTGTTGGCGGTGGATATGCGGAATATTGCAATGTGCCCGAAGGGCAATGCCTGCCGGTCCCTGAAAATTTGAGTTTAACAGAAGCTACCTCACTGCCGGAAACTTTCTTTACCGTTTATAGCAATGTGTTTAATGATAACTTTTTAAAGGCAGGTGATAGCATTCTGGTGCACGGTGGCTCCGGCGGAATAGGCAGTACGGCTATACAAATGGCAAAAGCTTTGGGCATTACCGTTTATGCAACAGCAGGCTCGGAAGAAAAATGTGCGTTTTGTGAAAGCTTGGGTGCAGATAGCGCCATCAATTATAAAGCAGAAGATTTTGTTGAGGTTATTAAAGAGGTAACAGCTGGCAAAGGAGTTAATTTAATATTGGACAGCATAGGTGGCGATTACACGCCGCTTAATTTACAAGCCTTGGCCGAGGATGGAAAGCTGGTTATGATCAACGCGGTTAAAGGAAAAAACGCCGAGGTTGATCTTTCGCTGGTGATGCGGAAGCGGCTGGTTATAACAGGTTCATTGCTTAGGCCAAGGGACATTGCCTTTAAGACAGCTATTGCCCGCGGACTGGAAGAAAGGATCTGGCCGCTTTTGGCATCAGGTAAAATAAAGCCTGTTATTTATAAAACCTTCTCCGCCGCACAAGCCGCCGAAGCGCATCAACTAATGGAAACGGGTGGGCACATGGGCAAGATTGTGCTGACGTTTTGAAGCATAAAGCTTCATTCAATTAATTACCTGTGCGATGGCCCTTCAACAATGCAGCATACACTAACGAAAGCGGAAGCAACAACAGCGCGGTTAGCAAGGCCATAGATTTTGACAGCGATAAATTATGCAGATCAGGTATATTTAAAATGTACCCCGTTATAGCCAAAAACGCAACGAGCGCTACAAGAAAAAAGAAAAGCTGCGCCAGTACACCAAACATTTTCGGTGCCTGCGCAGTAACTAAAGCAAAGCCGGTTGAGAGCAACACAAGGCATGATGCTGATGTAACTGCCATACGCCCGGGTGTTGAGATAGCTGTACTTTCTTCCACCAAAAACTCGTCTATCCTTAAATTAACCTTAAAAATATACTCGAAAAGCGTGAGTGCCGATAAAATCAAAACTATCAGGTTAAGCGGAATAATGATATTAAAATGCTTCTGAACATCATCAACACAAAAAAGCGCAACAACACCACATAATACAATACAGATAGCTGTGTTCATTTTCATGCTGGGTAATCCCGGCAGCGCGGTTTTAAGTATTTCCACATCCATCACCCAACCAATAATTGTTGCTATTGACACAAAAATTATTATCCCTGATGCGATCTTTATTAATCCGTCTTTATTGCGCATGATTTAAGCTACTGTGTTAAAAATGAGAATTTAAATATTAAAAAAATCCCACAAAGAAATTAATTTGGCCAACCCACCGACAGCAAATAAATTGAGCCGACAAGCATAATAACCTCATTTAATTCTCCGAAAAGCTATTATTCTATAGGTTAAAAAAAACACTCCGATGAGTTTTTTTGTTCCTAGATCTACAAAATCGGGAGATTTGAACGGTGCATCAGCAATAATTGGTTAATATTCTTCAATAATACAATGTATAAGTTATATTCAATGACAAATTTTAATTTATTATTCCCAAAAAAATCTCTAAAAACCTATTTTAAATCTTGTTAAAAACCTTAACTTTGCGCCCTGAAATAGCGGGTACTTAAATGGTATCCTATTTTAAAAAGAGTTATTTAAAAAATACCAGGTAATATATGCCAAACATTGGAAAAATATCACGGATCATCGGTCCGGTAGTCGATGTCAGCTTTGCTGATGCTCACCTTCCCAGAATTTATAACGCATTAGAGATCACCAAATCAACAGGCCAAAAGATAATTCTTGAGGTTCAGCAGCACTTGGGCGAAGATCGTGTTCGTGCTATCGCAATGGATTCAACCGACGGTTTACTGCGCGGTATGGATGTTGTTGATTTAGGTACAGCTATCAGAATGCCTATCGGCGACGATATTAAAGGACGTGTATTTAACGTGGTTGGCGATGCTATTGACGGTATCCCTGATCTTGATAAATCAAACGGTCGCCCTATTCACAATGAGCCGCCTCGTTTTGAGGACCTTTCAACAGAGGCTGAGGTATTGTTTACAGGTATTAAAGTAATTGACCTTTTAGAGCCTTATTCTAAAGGTGGTAAAATTGGATTGTTTGGTGGTGCCGGTGTAGGTAAAACCGTATTGATCCAGGAACTGATCAACAACATTGCGAAAGCATATGATGGTTTATCTGTATTTGCAGGTGTGGGCGAGCGTACACGTGAAGGTAATGACCTTTTGCGCGAGATGCTTGAATCCGGCATTATCAAATACGGCGATGCCTTTATGCACTCAATGGAAGCAGGTGGCTGGGACCTTTCAAAGGTTGATGCTAATGCTCTTAAAGAGTCAAAAGCAACATTCGTTTTCGGACAAATGAACGAGCCTCCGGGTGCACGTGCACGTGTGGCACTATCAGGATTAACTATTGCAGAATATTTCCGCGATGGCGATGAAGATGGTAAAGGCCGTGATATATTATTCTTTATTGATAACATCTTCCGCTTTACACAAGCCGGATCTGAAGTATCAGCGTTGTTGGGCCGTATGCCATCAGCGGTAGGTTATCAACCAACATTAGCTACAGAGATGGGTGTGATGCAGGAACGTATCACTTCAACAAAACGTGGCTCTATTACATCAGTACAAGCGGTATATGTGCCTGCGGATGACTTGACCGACCCTGCGCCGGCTACAACCTTCGCCCACTTAGACGCTACTACTGTACTTTCGCGTAAAATTGCCGAGTTAGGTATCTACCCTGCGGTGGATCCACTGGATTCAACCTCACGTATCCTTAGTCCAGCTATTTTGGGCGACGAGCACTACAATACTGCTCAACGCGTAAAAGAGATATTACAACGTTACAAAGAGTTACAGGATATCATCGCCATTTTAGGTATGGATGAGCTTTCAGAAGAGGATAAATTGGTTGTATCGCGCGCACGCCGTGTTCAGCGTTTCCTTTCTCAGCCGTTCCACGTTGCAGAGCAGTTCACCGGTTTAAAAGGTGTATTAGTTGACATTAAAGAAACTATCCGTGGCTTTAACATGATCATGGATGGCGAAGTTGACGAATACCCTGAAGGTGCATTTAATCTTGTAGGTGGCATTGAAGATGCTATTGAAAAAGGTAAGAAATTGTTAGCTGAAGCTAATTCTTAATTAGTAGCAAGTAATTAGTATCAAGTAGCAAGACATATATTTATCTTGCTACTTGATACTTGATACTAACTACTTAATACAAAATACATGACATTAGAAATTCTTACTCCCGATAAAAAAGTGTTTGAAGGCGAAGCTACTTCGGTAACTTTACCCGGCACCATGGGATTTTTTGAAATATTGAATCACCACGCTCCTATTATCTCTACCCTGCAAGATGGTAAATTAACCGTTCGCGGTGCGGGTAAACAAGAAGACGTTTTTTTTATTAAAGGCGGCGTTGTTGAAGCATCAAACAATAAAGTGGTTGTTTTAGCCGAAGGCATAGAACACAAATAGCCACGCCCCCCAACACCCTAAAGGGGGAGTTTGAAAAAACAAAAAAGCCTTTCCGTTTACCGGGAAGGCTTTTTTGTTTTTTATTTAAACAATTCCCCATTCAACTCACAACCTATAACTCAAACTTGGTACAACCTTTGTTAAATTTCTATTACCAATGGCTTGCCATCAAAATAATGGTTATTTTCACCGTATAATTCGTCTGCCCTATGAGAACGAAATTTTTTATTGCCGCACTGCCGTTTTTATTCGTTGTAAGCGCAGCCAATGCCCAGGATTATTTAAAAGGAAAAGTGGTTGATTCATCCACCGACAAAGGCTTGAGCGATGTATTTATAAAGAACGTAACCAAGAATAAAATTACTGTTACGGACGAGGACGGTAAATTTGAAATTCAGGGCACGGTAGGCAACCTGCTTATATTTACTTCTCCGGGTTATGTTTCGGATACGCTGTTGGTGGTGGATACCCGGACTTTGTCCATCAGGCTAAAAACTAATCCTGCGCTGCTAAACGAGGTAAATATTAATTCAACCCGGGGGACATTTGATCCGCATACAGAATACCCCGAAATATATACCAAGAGCAAGGTGTATATCCTATCGCCAAGCACCATTTTTTCAAAGGAGGCAAAAAACGCCCGCCGGTTAAAAAAATATTTCGCGCAGGAAGAAAAGGAACGCGCGGTTGACCAGGCTTTCAGTATTGCTTATGTGAGTAGCATTATACCATTAAGGGGGATTGAACTGCAAACCTTTATGGCCATGTACCGCCCAAGCTATGATTTTATACAAAGCAACAGCGGCCCTACCCTGGCTGCCTACGTTAACGATTCGTACATAAAATATAAAGCGCTTACGCCTGAACAAATAAAAAAGAGCAGTTTGGTGGGGCAATAGCGCGGATAAAAACTTTAGGCTTCGCGGAAATTTTTTGGGCATATAATTGTTATTATTGCCACAATTAAACCATTTATGAAACTTTCTTTCAATTTCCTTTTAATAACATTACTTACGCTATTTACCTTCTGTGTGCAGGCCCAAAAAAGAAAGCCGCTTTTTCCGGAAGCTCCGGGCATTGTATCGTATACCTACCGTACCTACTTTCAAAAAGATATGGCGGGCACGCTTGATATTGTTAAACAAAACGGCATTACCGATATGGAGTTTTCTAATCTATTTGGCCAAAAGGCCGAGGATATAAGGAAACTGCTTGATGAGCGGGGCATAAAATGCTCATCATTCGGCGTAAACTATGAAGATGCGGTTGAGAAAACCGACATAGTGGCGGCAAACGCTAAAAAATTAGGCGCTACTTACATAAGGGTAGCTGCTATCCCTCATAAAGGTAAATTCACTCTGGAAGATGCAAAGGGCGTTGTCGAAACCTTTAACTGCGTTGGTAAAACGCTAAAAGAACGTTATGGATTGACCTTTATTTACCATAACCACGGTTTTGAGTTTGAACCTTACGAAGATGGAACGCTGTATGATTACATTGTAAAAAACACCGATAGACGTTACGTTAGTTTTGAGTTGGATATACTTTGGGCCTTTTTCCCGGGGTATGATCCTGCCCAGTTGATTAAACGTTATGGCAAACGTTACAAAGCGCTTCACTTAAAAGATCTTCGTAAAGGTGTAAAGGGCAACCTATCCGGCGGAACATCTGTAGAAAATGATGTGGTGCTGGGAACAGGCCAAATTGATATTCCCGCTGTAATAAAAGCAGCCAAAAAAGCGGGCATTAAACATTATTATATTGAGGATGAGAGCAGCTCTTCAATTACCCAGGTGCCTTTAAGTATTGCCTTTTTACAGGGATTACAGAAATAACTTAAACCAGATATTCAAACAAGGTTTGGTCGCGGTTAAGCTCTATTATTTCAAAGCGATAGTCCTTCATGCGCTGCAGCAAGCCGTCGTAGTCTTCGCGGTTGGATAATTCAATACCTACCAAGGCCGGCCCTTGCTCCTTCTCTGTTTTTTTGATGAATTCAAAGCGGGTAATATCATCATGCGGACCTAATACGTTGTTAACAAAAAGCTTCAAAGCGCCCGGCCGTTGAGGGAAACGAACGATAAAGTAATGCTTTAAGCCCTCATACAATAGCGATTTCTCTTTGATTTCTGCCATGCGGTCAATATCATTATTGCCGCCGCTGATAACACATACTACCTTTTTGCCGCGGACCTTATCAGCGCAGGCATCCAACGCGGCAACAGATAGCGCACCGGCAGGTTCAACAACTATGGCATCCTCATTGTAAAGAGTCAAAATGGTGGTGCAAGCTTTGCCTTCGGGAACGGTGAATATGTCGTCTAATACGTTTTTACAAAAATCGAAAGTGATATCGCCAACGCGCTTAACAGCCGCTCCGTCTACAAAACGGTTAATGGTGTCCAATGTAACAGGCCCGCCGTTCTCAATTGCTTTTAACATGGACGGCGCGCCATCGGGCTCAACGCCAATTATTTGTATTGCGGGATTGTGGTTTTTTAAGAAAGTGCCTACGCCCGCAGAGAGGCCGCCACCTCCTACCGGCATAATAACCACTTCAACACCCGATAGATCTTCCAGTATCTCTACGCCAACAGTGCCTTGGCCCTCAATAACACTCAGGTTATCAAATGGGGGAACGAGGGTCATGTTATTTTCGGTGGTATATTTCAGCGCTTCAGCAAGGCAATCATCAAAGGTATCGCCCACTAAAATTATCTCAACGTTGCCGTCGCCAAACATTTCGGTTTGTTTTACTTTTTGGCGGGGAGTTATCTCGGGCATAAATATTACGCCCTTAATGCCGAGTTTTTTGCAGGAGAATGCCACGCCCTGCGCATGGTTACCTGCGCTGGCGCAAACCACACCTCTGTTCAATTCATCAGCGTTAAGCTGACTTATCATATTATAAGCACCACGCAATTTGTAAGAGCGTACTACTTGCAGGTCCTCGCGCTTTAAATATATTTCTGCATTGTATTTAGCCGACAGCTTTGGATGATAAATAAGCGGCGTATGTTTAGCAATATCCTTTAATCGTTGCGCCGCCGTTTTTGAGTTTAATTTACCGTCCATTAGAATATTCGTATCAAATAAAAAAACCGTTACTGTTCAAAGGTAACGGTTTTTGGGTTAGAGATTTATGATTAGAAATCGGTAATTAGTTTTCCATATATTTGATAAACTAAATCCTGATATGAAATTCCATCCATTGGTACTAATGCTTTTGATTGCTATTGTAGTGCTTGGCGCTATTTTAAATATCTACTATCACCACTATGCCCTTGCCATGCTAACCATCCTTCCGGTTATACCGGTAATTATGAATAGAAAGCTTCGGGACAATATGACAACTCGATAAATATACGTCTCAACTAATCATTACCTACACATTCGCAGCCAGCCAGTCGCCAACTTCGCTGGTTTTGTAAGCTTTATTTTTGCCTGAAAGATCCTCGGTAACTATACCATCAGCTAATGATTTGTTAACTACGACACGTATAGCTTCAGCCTCTTCATTCAAACCAAACGCATCTTCAAACATCATAGCAGCTGATAATACAGTTGCTAAAGGGTTAGCAATATCTTTACCTGCAGCCTGTGGATAAGAACCGTGTATGGGCTCATATAAAGAGGTGTGAACACCTTTTGATGCTGACGGCATTAATCCCATTGATCCGGAAATAACTGACGCCTCATCGGTTAAAATATCGCCAAATAGGTTCTCAGTTATCAATACGTCGTATGAGTTTGGCCATTGTACCAAACGCATAGCAACAGCGTCAACAAACTCATAGCTCACAGTAACTTCAGGATAATCTTTCTCCATCGCCTGTACGGTTTGTCTCCAAAGGCGTGATGTTTCTAACACGTTAGCTTTATCAACACAGCAAAGTTTTTTGCTACGCGTCATGGCCAGTTCAAAGCCTAATTTAGCTAAGCGGGTTACTTCGTCTTTAGTATAAGTACAGGTATCAAAAGCAGTATTGCCATCTTCTGAACGACCACGTGCGCCAAAATAAATACCGCCGGTAAGCTCGCGAAGGATGATAAGGTCTGTACCTTCAATGCGCTCGCGCTTTAAAGGTGAGTTATCAATTAAAGATGGGAAAGTAAAAGTTGGGCGTACGTTAGCGTACAAGCCTAAAGCCTTACGCATTTTTAACAAACCTTGCTCAGGGCGTACCTTTGCGGTTGGGTCGTTATCAAAACGTGGGTGACCGATTGCACCGAAAAGTACAGCATCAGCAGCCATACATATTTCGTGGGTTGAATCGGGGTAAGGCTCACCTACCGCGTCAATAGCGGCAGCGCCGGTTAAACCTGCGGTCCATGCAATTTCATGACCGAATTTTGCGGCAACCGCGTTTGATACTTTAACGGCCTGATCTATAACTTCAGGACCAATTCCGTCTCCTGCTAAAAGGGCGATGTTTAATTTCATTTTATAGTTTTTGATTTCACCGATGGTCTTTGATTTCACCGATTAATTAGAATTATGATTTATCTTGATTCTTGTCTCTTGATTCTTGACTCTCCCTCAAATAATGTTTAGCATCTTCTGCGTTGCCTTAATGGCACAAACCGTCTGATCTGAATCCAAACCGCGGGTTATAAATTTGCGGTCGCAGGTTTCCCAGGTTATGATGGTTTCGCACAACGCATCCGAGCTACTGCCGGGCGCTATACGCACTGCGTAATCTATCAGTCGTGGCAAAGCTCTCCCTATTTTTCCGTATACTTTTGTTAAGGCATTCATAAATGCATCAAACTGCCCGTCGCCTTGTGCGTTCTCTTCAAATCGCTCACCATCTATCTTCATAGCAATAGTTGCCGAAGGGCGCAATCCCATTGAATTCATCAGCACGTACGATTCAACAATCACTTTATTTTCGTAAAGGCTGCTATCTAATACATCCGAAATAATGTAAGGCAAGTCCTCTTTTGTAACCACTTCTTTTTTATCACCTAACTCAATAACACGTTGGGTAACCTTTTTAAGGTCCGCATCATTCAGCTTTAGTCCAAGTTCCTGCAGGTTTTTCTCTATGTTGGCTTTGCCGGATGTTTTACCTAAAGCATATTCGCGCTTACGGCCAAAACGTTCAGGCAGCAAGTCGTTAAAATAAAGGTTGTTTTTATTGTCGCCATCGGCATGGATCCCGGCAGTTTGGGTAAATACATTATCGCCAACAATTGGCTTATTGCTCGGTATGCGCACACCCGAAAAGGTTTCTACCAGTTTACTAACTGTATAAATAGACGATTCCGCGATTTGTACCACAGCATCCGGAACAAAATCATGCAAAACCGCAATCGCACTGGCGAGAGGCGCATTACCTGCGCGTTCGCCCATACCGTTTACGGTTAAATGCAAGCCGTTGATGCCTGCCTTTACAGCTTCAAGCACATTGGCCGTACCCAGGTCATAATCGTTATGGGCATGAAAATCAAAGTGAATTTTTGGGTAACGCTCTTTGGTTTTAGTGATGAAAAGGAAGGTCTCCAGTGGCGTTAAAACCCCCAGCGTGTCTGGCAGCATGATCCTTTTAACAGGTTGTTGGGTTAAAAAGTCAAGATATTGAAAAACGTAGTCTGCCGAATTACGCATGCCGTTACTCCAGTCTTCCAGGTATACATTGGTGGCAATTCCGTTGCTGGCTGCCAGTTGTATAACATGTGCTATCTCTGCAAAGTGTTGCTCAGGTGTTTTTTTAAGCTGATGAGTAAGATGGTTAAGCGAGCCTTTGGTAAGCAGGTTTTGCACCTTCACTCCCGCCCTAAGCATCCAGTCTATAGACACACCGTTGTCAACAAAAGAAAGAACTTCAATATTATTTGAATAGCCATTTTCAACCGCCCAGGCGGTGATAGTTTTAACTGATTGGAATTCACCGTCAGAAACCCGTGCCGAAGCAACTTCTACGCGGTCAACCTTCAGTTCTTCCAGCAGCAGTTGTGCTATGGTCAATTTTTCGGATACGGAAAACGACACGCCCGATGTTTGTTCCCCATCGCGGAGTGTGGTGTCCATTATCTCTATTCTTCTTTTTCCCATTACTGGATTTATAACGTAAAAGCGTTCCATTTTATGAAACGCTTATTTTTTTAGCACAATAAGCTATTGCCTGCGTGATTACCTCTCTCGAAAGAGGTCACTTTATTAGAAAGGCCTTGCCTCAGCGAAGGTCTCAATATCCGGTTTAAGGCTCAATAGATAGTCAATATCATCAAAGCCGTTAAGCATGTTGTTCTTTTTGTAAGAATTAATATCGAATGATTCCTTTTCGCCTGTTGAAAGCAAAGTGATGGTTTGATCATTCAGATTTACTTCCAATTCTGTCTTCGGATCAGCGTGAATAGCTGCAAATATCTTATCAGCAAACTCAGGGCTTACCTGTACCGGCAATACACCAATGTTTAAGCAGTTTCCTTTAAAAATATCAGCAAAAAAGCTGGATACTACACAACGGAACCCATAATCATAAACCGCCCAGGCAGCATGCTCGCGCGATGAACCTGAACCAAAGTTTTTACCACCAACCAGTATTTTACCACTGTAAGTTGGGTTATTCAACACAAAGTCAGCCTTTGGGGAATTGTCTGGATTGTACCGCCAATCGCGGAACAGGTTATCACCAAAACCAACACGCTCTGTGGCCTTTAAAAAGCGCGCAGGGATTATCTGGTCGGTGTCTATATTTTCAATCGGAAGCGGCACTGCCGTACTTCTCAATACTGTAAATTTATCGTATGCCATGTTTTTTTGGGTTCATGGTTCATAGATCATGGATCATGGTTTACAAGCGAAAGAGCTATGAACCATGAACTATCAACTATGAACTATCTATCTAAGCGTATTCTTCTGTTAATAATGTTCTCGGATCGGTTACTACACCTGTTACGGCTGCTGCCGCTGCTACCAGCGGACTGGCCAGCATAGTACGCGCACCCGGGCCCTGACGACCCTCAAAGTTTCTGTTCGATGTGCTTACTGCATATTTACCTGCAGGTACTTTATCATCATTCATAGCTAAACAAGCTGAACAACCTGGTTGACGCAGTTCAAAACCGGCTTCGTTCAATATAGCCAGTAAGCCTTCTTCCTTGATCTGCGCTTCAACAATGTGCGATCCTGGTACCAGCCATGCTGTTACATTATCTGCTTTGTGACGTCCTTTAACCAATGATGTGAAAGCCCTGAAATCTTCAATACGACCGTTGGTACAGCTGCCCACAAAAACATAGTCAACCGGTTTGCCGATCATGCTGTCGCCTTCGTGGAAACCCATATAACCTAAAGATTTCTCATAAGTAGCAGCACCTCCTTCAACCTGGTCAGCATCAGGGATATCATGAGATATACCCATGCCCATACCCGGGTTGGTACCGTAGGTTATCATCGGCTCAATAGTAGAACCGTCGAAGTTATATTCTTTATCAAACACCGCGCCGGCATCTGTTTTTAATGTTCTGTAATAAGCTAATGCTTTATCCCATGCTTCACCTTTAGGCGTAAACTCACGACCTTTCACATAGTTGATAGTGGTTTCGTCGGGAGCTATCATGCCACCGCGCGCGCCCATTTCAATGCTCAGGTTACAAACCGTCATGCGGCCTTCCATGGTCATGTTTTCAAAAACTTCACCGGCGTACTCAACAAAATAACCTGTAGCGCCTGATGTTGTTAGTTGGGAGATAATGAACAATGCAACATCTTTAGGGGTAACGCCTCTGCCCAGCTTACCTGTAACGTTAATGCGCATTTTTTTAGGCTTAGGCTGCATAATACATTGCGATGCCAATACCATCTCCACTTCTGATGTACCGATACCAAAAGCAATAGCACCAAAAGCACCGTGGGTTGATGTATGCGAATCGCCGCAAACTATGGTAGCGCCGGGTTGGGTAATACCGTACTCCGGACCAACCACGTGCACAATGCCGTTCTTTTGATGACCTAATCCCCAGTAGCTGATGCCGTACTCGTTAGAGTTTGTTTCCAGCATGTGCAGTTGATTAGCCGAAAGTGGATCTGCAACCGGCAAGTGTTGGTTAATAGTTGGTGTGTTGTGGTCGGCAGTGGCGAATGTACGCTCAGGATATAAAACCTTAACGCCGCGGCTTTTTAAACCTAAAAACGCCACCGGACTAGTAACTTCGTGGATAAGGTGACGGTCAATAAAAACTACATCAGGGCCACCCTCTATTTTACGTATTACGTGGCTGTCCCAAACTTTATCAAATAATGTATTGCTCATTGTTTTTATAGTTATTAGTGAGTTGTTGATTGGGTTGATTAGGTTATCGCCCGTTCTAACTCACTTATTTAATTTCAAATTTTAATTCAAAAGATTGTCTGTATTTTAAACTACTCACTACTCACTTAATCAACCACTCACCTTCTCACTCGCCATCAATGCAACCAGATCATCATCGTTGATATCCAGTTTGCCATCGGCTAATGTTAAAAAACGGTGATAAGCATCAGCCAGATCTTCTTTGCTCAGGTTGTAACCTAAACGATCCAGGTGATACTTTAGCGCATGTCTTCCGCTGCGTGCGGTAAGTACTATTGTAGCGCTCGGGAAACCAACATCTTCCGGACGAATGATCTCGTAATTTTCCCTGTTTTTCAGGAAACCATCCTGGTGAATACCAGAGCTGTGCGCAAAGGCATTGCTGCCAACAATGGCTTTATTAGGCTGCACAGGCATACGCATTTGCGTACTTACCATGCGGCTTATCTCGAAGAAATTTTTGCTGTTGATATTGGTATGCAGGCCTAGTGTAGCGTGCGTTTTTAATATCATCACCACCTCTTCAATAGAAGTGTTACCTGCACGTTCGCCGATACCGTTTATGGTGCCTTCAATCTGACGGGCACCGTTCTGTAAACCCGCTACCGAGTTTGCAGTAGCCAAACCCAGGTCATTATGGCAATGAACCGAAATAATGGCTTTATCAATATTTTTAACGTTCTCTTTCAAAAACTTTATTTTGCTGCCGTATTGGTCAGGCAGGCAATAGCCATTCGTATCCGGAATGTTAACTACCGTTGCCCCCGCTGCAATAACAGCTTCAACCATTTGCGCCAGGAAAACAACATCGGCACGACCGGCGTCTTCAGCATAAAACTCAATATCCTCAACTGATTTTTTGGCATATTTTACAGCTTCAACAGCGCGTTCAAGGATCTCTTCGCGGGTGCTGTTAAATTTATGCTTAATGTGCATGTCTGATGAGCCAATGCCGGTATGTATGCGGGGATGTTTCGCGTATCTTAAAGCCTCAACAGCAGCGTCAATGTCGCCTTTGTTAGCGCGGGTAAGTGCGCATACGGTTGGGTGAGTTACAGCTTTTGATATTTCTACCACGCTCTGAAAATCGCCCGGGCTTGATATAGGGAAGCCTGCTTCTATAATGTCCACGCCCAGCGCCTCCAGTTCTCGGGCAATTTCTATTTTCTCGGGGGTTGTCAATTGGCAACCCGGTACCTGCTCGCCATCGCGTAGCGTGGTATCAAAAACGTAGACTCGGTTGGGAACGTGTAACATATCTTTATCTATTATCCTTA
>CBFGNU010000057.1:0-16296 GCA_965650195.1 uncultured Mucilaginibacter sp.
CATCGCGCAGCGTGGTATCAAAGATGTAGACTCGGTTGGGATCGTGTAACATATCTTTATCTATTATCCTTAATATTATTAACAGGCGTTTAAACCTGGCCTCTTGTCTCTTTTAATTTCATTACCATTTGCTCGGCATCAGTTGCTATCCAATTATTGTAATCTTCAATAGCCTTTAACCGCTCCTGGTTGGTAATATAGCCTTCATCAACCATTTGAGTTGATTGGGCCACTTTTGACCATATTCCAATTTTGCTTACAAAATCAGCTTCGTCTCTTTTATACGTTCCATCAGCATTAAGCACCTCAATATTTTTAATGCCTAACTCTTCAAAATATCCGGCGGCATCATCAGCTACACGGTTGTTCATTCCGGCATCGTTGCGCCACCTTAAAAATGCAGCGTAAAATACCAGCATACTTGCCGGTGGTTCGGGCTGCCATTCTATCGCCGTATGGTTGTAATCCAAAACAGATAACCATCCGCCTGACTTGACCATGCTTTTCATTTTAGCCAAAGCCTGTACAGGGTTACTTAACCATTGTAAAGTTCTGGCGGTTACTATCAGATCAAACTTCTTATCGGTATCAAACTCAAACAGATCTATGCAGATCAATTCCAGATTTTCAACATCACCATAAGTTTCTTTTCCGCTGATAATAAAATGCTCCGTATTGTCAATTGCTGTAACATGCCCTTGCGGCCCTACCTTTTTTGCTATGTCTTTTGATATGGCGCCTGTTCCGCAGCCAACATCTAAAACCTGCATGCCCGGTTTTAACAGGCTTTTCAACGTTGCGTAATCGTTATCCAGATTACGCGCGTCGAATATTTTATTCACGTCCGGATCCCGTTTAATGTATTTATTAACTGTTTGCATTATAACGAGCCCTTATTTTTAGTAGTAAGTAGCTAGTATCAAGTAGCAACACTTTGCTTAGCGCTTGATACTAGTCTACTTAAGTGTTTATATCAATTAATACCAACTTGCTATTAATCTAGCTACTTGATACTAATTACTTGATACTTAACTATGCTTCTACAGCTTGGTTCTCAGGACGTAAGCTACGTACTGTTTTACCGGCTTGCCATAATTCGCTTTCGCGTAACTCAGCTAATTCAGCATCAAGTTTTACACGGTAATCGTCTTTGCTGTTTGAATCAATTGAACGTTGTGATTCAACGCCTGTTGCAACGCTTTTGTATAGGTCTTCAAATACCGGTTTAGTAGCGTCACGGAATTTTTTCCACCAATCTAAAGCACCACGTTGTGCAGTAGTTGAACAATTAGCATACATCCAGTCCATACCGTTTTCTGCAACTAATGGCATTAATGATTGGGTTAACTCTTCAACAGTTTCGTTGAAAGACTCAGACGGAGAGTGACCATTGCTGCGTAATACTTCGTATTGAGCAGCGAAGATACCCTGGATACAACCCATCAGCGTACCACGCTCGCCGGTTAAATCGCTGTATACTTCTTTTTTGAAGTTGGTTTCAAACAAGTAACCGCTACCTACAGCAATACCTAAAGCTATAACACGATCAAATGCGTTACCTGTAGCGTCCTGGAAAATTGCGTAGCTTGAGTTTAAGCCACGGCCTTGCAAGAACATACGGCGCAATGAAGTACCAGATCCTTTTGGAGCAACCAAAAACACGTCAACATCAGCAGGAGGAATAATACCTGTTTGCTCGTTGAAAGTGATACCGAAACCATGAGAGAAGTATAATGCTTTACCCGGGGTTAAGTGTTTTTTAACTGTTGGCCACAATGCGATCTGAGCCGCGTCGCTCAACAGATAGCAAATTATAGTTCCTCTTTCTAAAGCTTCTTCAATTTCAAAAAGGGTTTCGCCCGGTACAAAGCCATCAGCAATAGCTTTATCCCATGTTTTTGAATTTTTACGCTGACCAACAATTACGTTGATGCCGTTGTCTTTTTGGTTTAGCGCTTGGCCAGGACCTTGAACACCATAACCAATAACTGCTACGGTTTCGTTTTTAAGGATGTCCTGTGCTTTTGCCAAAGGAAACTCCTCGCGGGTTACTACATTTTCTTCAGTACCACCGAAATTTAATTTTGCCATTGTTTTGTTTTTATTGATTTTATTGTGATTTCACTAATCTTACTGTGATCTCACTGATTTAGTTTAATGATTACTATTTCTTCAATACTCCCCCTTTAGGGGGTTGGGGGGCATTACATTGTAAATACTTTCTGCCCTTTATTCAAATATTCGTTTTCCATCACTTCCTCTCCAGGTTCCATTCTTTCAAACTCGCGCAGCTTGGTGTTAAAGCCCTCGCTGTTTTTTATGATGGCCACCCTTGCGCTACGTACAAACTCTATCAGGCCGTAAGGCTGTAAAATGGCGATCAGGTTGTCCGTTTCTTCGCGATGTCCTGTAGTTTCAAACACAGTATAATCCTTGCGGATAACCACCGCGCGTGCGCCATTTTCGCGCAGCAAACGCTCAACGCTTACCTTCTCGGCAATTACATCTGTAGACACCTTATAAAGTGCCAGCTCCTGCCAGATAATGTCCTCGTTGGTGTTATAATACACCTTTAATACTTCTACCTGCTTTTCTATCTGGCGGGTAAGTTTACGTACCACTTCTTCCGACTCTGTAATAACTATATTAAAACGGTGTATGCTTTCCACTTCAGATGGCGAAGTGTTCAAGCTGTCTATATTGATTTTACGGCGTGTAAATATAATGGCTATACGGTTTAACAACCCTACCTGATTCTCCGTGTAGATGGTGATATTAAACTCTTTCTTTTCTATATCCTGATGATCGCTCATTGTCTTTTCCTCCCTGATTATTTTAATCTGATCTCGCTTACACTGCATCCCTGTGGTACCATCGGGAACACGTTGTTCTCTTTCAAAACATTCACTTCTAACAGGAATGAACCCTTGGTTTCCAACATTTCCTTTAAAGCACCCGGCAGATCAGTACGCTCTTTTATGCTCTTGCCCGGTATGCGATAAGCCGCGGCCAGGGCTACAAAATCAGGGCTTTCAATATCAACAAAAGAGTAACGACGCGAGTTAAACAACTCTTGCCATTGGCGCACCATGCCTAAAAAGTGATTATTAAGAATGATGATCTTTACGTCAACACCGCTTTGCATAATAGTACCCAACTCCTGGCAGGTCATTTGGAAACCGCCATCACCTATAATGGCTACAACTGTTCTGTCCTGAGCGCCGTATTTAGCGCCTATAGCCGCAGGCAATGCAAAGCCCATAGTACCCAAACCGCCGCTGGTAACGTTGCTGCGTGTTTTGTTAAACTGAGCATACCGACAAGCCACCATTTGATGCTGGCCAACGTCGGTAACTATTATAGCTTCGCCATTGGTAAGGTCGTTTAATTGCTTTATTACCTCGCCCATGGTCATTTCACCTTTAGTAGGGTTCAATTCTTTATGGATGACCGCTTCAACTTCCTGGCGGGTATAATCATGAAATTTATTAACCCAGTCTGTGTGTTGTTTTTCTTCAACCAAAGCGGTAAGCATTGGCAGCGTTTCTTTACAATCGCCCCAAACAGGTACGGTTGCCTTTACGTTTTTGTCAATCTCGGCAGGGTCAATATCCAGATGCACTACCTGTGCCTGTTTAGCATATTTATCTAAACGGCCGGTAACGCGGTCATCAAAACGCATACCTATGGCAATCAACACATCGCACTCGTTAGTTAAAACGTTAGGGCCATAATTGCCATGCATACCCAACATACCCACGTTAAGCGGATGCGAAGTTGGTATAGCACCTGCGCCTAATACTGTCCATGCAGCGGGGATACCGCTTTTTTCAACAAAAGCTTTAAACTCCTGCTCTGCGCTGCCCAAAATAACGCCCTGACCAAATAGTATAAATGGTTTTTTAGCCTGATTGATCAGCGCAGCAGCTTGTTCAACATATTGCGAACGCACAATTGGTTTTGGCCTGTAGCTACGGATGTGATTACATGGTGTATAACCTTCGTAATCAAACAGCTGGATCTGCGCGTTTTTTGTAATGTCTATCAATACCGGGCCAGGCCTGCCGCTTCTTGCTATATAAAAAGCTTTGGCCATTATTTCCGGGATCTCGGTAGCATCAGTAACCTGGTAGTTCCATTTAGTTACCGGTGTGGTAATGTTGATCACGTCCGTCTCCTGGAAAGCATCAGTACCTAATAAATGCGCGAAAACCTGACCTGTTACGCATACCAAAGGCGTGCTGTCTATCTGTGCATCAGCTAAACCTGTTACCAGGTTAGTTGCGCCGGGACCGCTGGTAGCGAACACTACGCCCACTTTACCTGATGTACGTGCGTAACCCTGACCTGCATGAATACCGCCTTGCTCATGGCGAACCAAAATGTGGTTCAGCTTTTCGTTATAATCATATAAAGCATCATAAATAGGCATAATTGCCCCGCCCGGATAACCAAAAATGGTATCAACTCCCTCTGCTATCAATGCTTCTAATACCGCTGCCGATCCTGTGATATTTACAGTCTCTTTAGCCGGCGTGTTTAGTATTTCCTGTTGTGCAACTTCCATACTGCTATTTTTTATTTCGAATTTCGAATGTTCGATTTCGAATTTATTTTTTCTTTAATGGTGAAAGCTTTCGCCTTTAACCTTTTACTTCAATTAAAACTCGTCCGTAACGCAACCTTCGGCTGCTGATTTTACGGTTTTGGCATATCTGTAAAGCAAGCCCTTGCTCACTTTTAGTTCCGGTTGCTGCCATGCAGCTTTACGGGCGGCCATTTCTTCGTCGGTTAATATCACATTGATCTGGTTGGTTGTCGCGTCAATAATGATCTTGTCCTCGTCTTTTATTAAACCTATCTCCCCACCGTCGTATGCCTCGGGGGTGATGTGGCCTACCACAAACCCATGCGTTCCGCCGCTAAATCTGCCGTCGGTAATCAGTGCTACCGAGCTGCCTAAACCTGCGCCAAATATGGCTGACGTTGGCTTAAGCATCTCGGGCATACCCGGCGCGCCTTTAGGGCCCACGTTGCGGATAACCACCACATCACCTTTTTTGACTCGGCCGCTTGATATGCCTGCTATAAGTTCAAATTCGCCATCAAATACGCGGGCAGGCCCTTCAAAATGAGTTCCTTCTTTACCGCTGATTTTAGCTACGCTACCACCTTTGGCAATATTACCGTAAAGTATCTGTAAGTGCCCGGTAGCCTTAACTGGTGCTTCAACCGGCCATATAATTTTTTGTGTATCAAATGACATTTCAGGCACCTCTGCAAGGTTCTCGGCAATGGTTTTGCCGGTAACAGTAACGCAGTCGCCATGCAACCAGCCTTGTGCCAGGCAATATTTCATTACCGCAGGCACACCACCTACATTGTGCAGATCCTCCATCATGTATTTACCGCTTGGCTTCATATCGGCCAATACCGGGATACGGTTACTTATCAGTTGGAAATCGTCCTGCGTTAATTTAACACCAACGCTTTTTGCCATGGCTATCATGTGCAATACCGCGTTAGTACTTCCGCCTAATACCATTATAATCACCATCGCATTTTCAAATGCTTCGCGGGTCATTATGTCACTTGGCTTAATATCTTTTTCTAAAAGTATTTTAATGGCTTTACCGGCTGCTAAACACTCCGCTTTTTTCTCGTCGCTTAATGCAGGATTGCTTGATGAGTATGGTAAGCTCATGCCCAAAGCTTCAATAGCTGCAGCCATAGTATTGGCAGTATAAACACCTCCACAGGCACCCGCGCTCGGACAAGCGTTTTTAATTACGCCCATAAAATCCTCAGGACTGATCTGGCCTGCGATCTTTTTACCCAAAGCCTCAAATGCTGATACAATGTTCAGGTCCTCACCTTTCCAATGACCAGGTTTAATTGTACCGCCATACACCATTATAGACGGACGGTTTAAACGGCCCATTGCCATAATAGAGCCCGGCATATTTTTATCGCAGCCCGGCAGGGTAATTAAACCATCATAATATTGTGCGCCGGTAACCGCTTCAATCGAATCGGCAATAACATCACGACTAACCAACGAATAACGCATACCTTCTGTACCGTTGCTCATGCCGTCGCTTACACCAATTGTGTGGAAGATCAGTCCAACCAGATCTTCGGCCCATATGCCTTGCTTAACAATCTTAGCCAGATCATTCAGGTGCATGTTACAGGTGTTACCATCATAACCCATACTGGCAACGCCAACCTGGGCTTTTTGCATATCTTCATCAGTTAAACCAATGCCGTAAAGCATAGCCTGAGCCGCAGGTTGTGTTGGATCCTGCGTAAAGGTTTTGCTATACTTATTCAATTCCACTCCGTTACTGATGTTAGATGAACTCATTTTTATTAAGTATTATTCACTTTAGGTTTTAGGGTTCTCGCCCCTTGTATTTCTGTTTATGTAAGATAGAGATACCCTTATAAACTGGCAATAGCTTATCACGAAAATTTTAAAAAGATATATTATTCTAATTTAAATACAGATACATACCATATATATCTAAATAAGTATAAATATAAGAATATAATTTTTAAGCTACTATACCAAAGTTCAAAACGGTATTCAGTATGGTTTTTATGCATGCATAACAAGTAGGCCAAATTCTGCCTAAAATTGGGTGGATGGTGAAAAAAGTTGGTAGTTTTTAGTGGGCAGTGGGCAGGTTTTTTTAGGAGGAATTTAAACTAAAGTGTCTGCCAATTTAGGGGGTGGCTCACGGGAGCTCACGGGGGCTCACAGGGCTCAGGGTGGCTCACCCCGGCTCTGAGCCACCCCCTGTATCCGAATAAAACAAAAAATGCCCGGCAAAGCCAGGCATTTTTAAATTACATATTGAGTATTAATTCAACTTATAAGCAGCTATAGAGTTAGCCGAAAAAGTAGGCACATAGATAGTTTTTGTAGTCGGGTCAAAACCAATATCAGCAGTCTTTGCAGTGGTATGTGTATCCAGCAATAAGTCTTTGGTACCTTTAGCTGTATTTACGTAATACATGTAACCAGACCAGGCAGTAACTATAAAATCGCCGTTACCAACAGGCTCAATGCCATCGCCGCCTTGCTCAAGTGCAACAATTGTGGTTTTGTTTTTTGAAGCGTCGGTTACAAACATTTCTTTTCCGGTTAATACATAAAGCTTATCATCAATTGCTTTTATTCCATTAATTCCGCGTAGGTTATCCATAAACAAAGTGGCGGTTTTAGCCTGAACTTTATATATAGCGCCTTTTTGTGAATCGCTTACCCAAACAACGCCATTTTTATCAGCAGTAACGTCATTAAATCCGCCTGACTCAGGAACGGCAATTTTATGATCTATTTTTCCTTTGCTTATGCTGATGGCAACGACATCATGTATATCAGCCACATAAAGCAAGTCACCTACAATGGCCATTCCTTTAGGAGCGCTTAACCCGGTAATCCAGTCGGCATTTATAATTTTCCCGTCTTTACCAACCTTACCTATGCCACCTTTATTGTCGGCTTCCCAAGGCTGGCCATCAATAATAGAAACGTAAATGACGTCCTTAGTAAACAAAGCCGATTCCGGCACTTTTAGCAGTGGTTCGGTTTCCCATATTTTTTCTACTTTGTGCTGCGCCTCAGCCGTTACAGCAGCGGCAACTACAAATAATGCCGACAGACAGATTTTTGATATGTGTTTCATAAAAGAGGTTTTTATTAGAGATTATAATTGCGAAGTTAAAATTCAGGGCCGAGTATTGCAATTATGAACGGGCTTGTTACTCGCACGGAACAACTATCTAAAAGATTAGCCTGCGCTTTTTTCGATAATATTTTTTTTATAATTGGATAACCAATCTTTTTACAATATGTACGAAACTGTTTCTGTTGATGAGGCGATAAAAAAGGGTCAGCGGGTAGTAAACATACCCGTTGTCGTTATAATGCTTGGCATGTGGGGATTGTGTATTTTTTTAGGTACGAGTACCGATGCACCAGTATGGCTTGTAATAATGTGTGCCATTCTGAGTTTTGTACTGGCTTGGTTATACTGGAGTTTAGCTATCACGCAATGGAGGCTATGGGCCTACGAAAATATTAGAAATGTGCAAGAGTTAAAGGCCAGGGCAATAAGTGGGCAATTGATTTGGCCGGATGGAAGCATGTTTGAAAAAACCGAGATAAGAACAGCAGCGCAAAAGGAAAAACTGGATTTTTTTTCAAAAAAATTAAATAAACCTGATGTGTTTATTGAAGATTACAGCATCGGCGCGGAAACATTAATCTATTACGCATTAAAAACTTCAATACTAACTGCTATAATTGGGGTGGCTATGGTAGCCGGAGCAATATATTTTCTGTTAAACAACTTCGAAGTTTGGCTCGGAGTAATATTAGCACTTGCAGGAACTTACACAGCGTTTACAGGCTACAAGCAAGTTAAAAACCGCAATCCACAAATTATTATCAGCAACGAAGGGTTAGAAACGGCCAAAACGCCATTCTACAGTTGGGATAAAATTCATAACGAGAGTGCTAAATTGGTTGGCTACGGCGATAACGCGACTTCGTTATTAATTTATGATTGCCCCAGCGGGCATCAGGAAATTGATATAGCTGAATTTGATATCAGCAGAGACAAACTCTATAGCTTCCTAATATTCTACCGAAGACGGTATAATAAAAATAAACATAAGAATATATAAAATAAAAAAGCCACCGTTTCCGATGGCCTTTTATTCATATCCTATTTCTTCCAAACATTATTTGCCGGATTATAATCAGGCAGTTGTTTGTCGGGGTTGTAGGTTACTGATTCAATTTCTTCCGTTGATGGATATATAAACTTCCAGCTAACGCTACGTTCCCATATTTCTACAGGCAATTTCACTCTGTCGGTTTTGCCGCTTTTGGTTTTTATCTCTAACACAACAGGCATGGCTAATTTTTCAATATTGTCAATAGTTATAAATGCGCCTTTGGCGGGGTTATTATCAACATACTTAACTTCACGTACATTAACATCCAACCGCCAGTTATTTACAAACCAGCCGCGCCAAAACCATTGCAAGTTTTCGCCCGCCGCGTTTTCAATGGTGCGGAAAAAATCTTCCGGTGTTGGGTGCTTAAAGGCCCAACGTTGAATGTAGGTTTTAAACGCAAAATCGAATCGCTCAGGCCCCAGTATCTGCTCGCGCAATAAGGTAAGCCCCACGCTGGGTTTGTTATATAACAAAGTACCCGTGTTAGGCTCTTTAAGATTAGCCGGTTGACTCATAATTGGCTCAAGGTCCGGGCGTGTAATAACTTTTGCCGCAGCTTCAAAATCATTAGGGTCCGGTTTGTATTCGCCGTTATTGAAGTTGGTAGATGAAAGCCCGTTGATAAATGTATTAAACCCCTCGTCCATCCAGCCGTACATACGCTCGTTTGATCCAACTATCATCGGGAACCAGGTGTGGCCAAACTCATGGTCGTGAACACCCCATAGTCTTTTTCCTACAGCTGTTACACCACAAAAAACTATCCCGGGGTACTCCATACCGCTAACGGCGCCGGCTACAGCGGTAGCATTTGGGTATGGATATTCAAACCATTTCGCAGAATTATACTCTATTGATTTTTTAACATATTCTGTTGAGCGTCCCCACGCGCCTGCGCCATCGCTCTCAACAGGATAAGCGGATATAGCGAGGCCCTTTTTGCCACTTGGCATATTCATTTTCGCAGCGTCAACAATAAAAGATGATGATGCACCCCAGGCCACGTCGCGCGCGTTTTCTATTTTATATTTCCAGGTAAGCAGCGCTTTTCCTGCCGGGCGCGATGCCGGATCGGTAACTTCGGCGGCCGAGCGTATAATAACCGTTTTATCGCTTTGCGTAGCTTTGGTCCAGCGTTTTAATTGCTCAGCCGTCCAAACCTCTGCGGGGTTTAGTAGCTGGCCCGAGCAAACTACAATAACTTTAGCAGGAACTGTTATATTAACGTTAAATGTGCCGTATTCCAGGTAAAACTCTCCCGGACCTGTGTAAGGCAATGTGTTCCATCCCATTACATCATCAAACACACACACGCGCGGATACCATTGCCCTATCGTAAAGATCTTTCCGTTTTTTGTGGTCTGAATACCCATGCGGTCTGCCCCAAAATCAGGCGAAATAAATGAATACTCTATTTTGAGTTTTAGTTTCCCGCCTGATGGTGCTACAGCGGTTGGTAAGAACACCTGCATGCGGGTGTCTTCAATCAGGTATTTAACATCAACAGCGGTTTCGTTCTTGGTACCGCTAAGCACTTTAACAGATTTGATCTTATAACCTGCATCAAATGCCTGGCCCAAACCCCAGCTACGACTAACAGGAACACCATCCTGTAGTGGAACAATGGCGGTACCTTTTGAATCAAGTCTATAGAGGTTTTGATCAAGCTGCAGCCACACAAAGCCAAGCTTCTGCGGACTGTTGTTGGTATAAGTTAGAATAACACTTCCGCTTACTTCGTTCTTTTCTTCGTCAAGCTTTACGTCCAGCTGATAATCGGCACGATTTTGCCAATACTTCGGTCCGGGTTCCCCGCTTGCCGCGCGGTATTCATTTCCATTCTTCGTATAAAAGTTAGGGCCGAAGGCCTCGTGGTAATCATACTTGGTTGGTGGAGCGTTCGGATCAGGGGGTTGCAGCTTTGGACGCTGAGCCATGGCGGTAGTAACGCCAAAAACAGCCAGGGTTATCCCGGCAATTAAATTAATTCTCATCAGTTAATGTTTTTATTAAAGCACGAAATTAAAGAATATACCTCTTAATTCCGCTTCTAAAACAAAAAGACACCTTTTTGGTGTCTTTGTTGCTTGCTTATTTTATTTAAAATGTTCCGTGTAGATCTTCTCATCAAAGCCAAAATGCAGAAAGTCGCCATCCTCAATAACCGGCCTCTTTATAATGCTCGTTTTTTGATGAAGTAATTGCAAGGCATCGGCGTTGGTTTTTATGCCGTCTTTAACATGCCCATCCAATTCTTTCCAGGTCGTCGATTGCTTGTTTAAAAACTTCTCATAACCTGCTTTACTGTCCCACTCGGCCAATTTCTCTAACGGAAGTCCCAATTTCCTGAAATCATAAAACTCATACATCACGTTATTGGCCTTAAACCAATTCAACGCTTTCTTAACTGTATCGCAGTTGGGGATTCCGTAAACTTTCATACAGCAAATTTAAGTATAATAGGCGCAGTAATACATACACCTGCCCAAAAACATTTATTGAGATTTGCTGCCGCCGCTTGTATCGTCGTTACTAATGCCTCGTTGATTCTTTTTGATAGAACCATTTAAACCACCAAATTTATAATTTAAACCAAAATTGAAGGTGCAATAGAAATTGTAATTAACGTTATAGCTCTGAAAATCGGGCGTTCTTGTGGAGAAATCGAGTTTAATAAATTGTTTAAAGGGATTATTGGCTGAGAACGAAGCATTCAATTTGCCTTTAAAAAATTCCTTCTGCGCACTAAAGGAGTAGTCTATCCAATAATTATCTGTACCCTGCAGCATAACGTAACGGCTATCAAACCCAAGGTTGGTTCCTATTCTCAAGCCATTACTAAATTTATAACTGGTGTAAGTAAAAATGTATCCTTGATAGCCGCGGTTGTTATAAAAAGCCCCGTTGTAAGTACCCCTTAACCATACATGGAACAGTTGCGCGTTAACATTGATATTCAACTTTTTGGTGATAGGGTAATTCAGGTCGCCATTTATGCCCAATCTACGGTTTTGCCCAACGTTAGAGAACGTGGTTGTAGTGATAGTACCTGTAACATTGGCTACGTTTTCAATAGTATTATTGGCGAAAGAATAACTGGCCGTGATATTAAGCGAGCCTTTACCTGTTTTAGAATAAGCCAGCTCGAAATTGTTATTAACAGCCGGACGCAGATTTGGATTACCGCCGGATATGTATTGCGGATTTGAATTATCAATAAATGGGTTAAGCTGGTAAATGCTTGGGCGCTGTATTCGTTGTGTAAAGCCAAAAGTGAGGCTGCTTACGCTATCTAACGTTCTTTGGGCAGAAAACGACGGTACCAGATTGTTATAAGCCTGATCTACAGATCCGCCTTCGGTATTTACATTGGTTCGTTCAAAACGCAAACCGCCCTTTAAAGCCCATTTGGCGTATTTAAGCAGGTAGGTATTATATAGGCTATAAACATCCTGATGATAAATAAAGTTATTAGCCGGTTGTGCCACATTAGCTATACTGTTACTGAAACTATTTCGCAGTATCATTTTACCTCCGCCCTCAATTGTCAATATCTTCTTCATCGGATGGACGTAGTCTAATTGAGTGGTGTATTCTTTGGTTCCGTTGCTATTATATTGCATGTAGTTTGGCCGGTTATAGCCCAGACCACCATTTGATGTAATGGAACTTTGCTGCTCGTTAGGCGAATTACTGAATTTATAAGAAAGCGTTAATAATTGCTCTTTATTACGTTTAAAACCGTGCTGGTAATTTATCCCTGCGTCAACACCTTTCCAACCATAGGTACCATTGTTCTGCGTGCTATAATCTTTGGTTATGGTCTGGCTTGCATCACGTTGAATAGTGCTTTGCGTGTTGCTATTATTATTGCCACCGCTATACCAGTTAAAAGTTCCGGTAAACAAATTAAGTGTATCCATTTCAAAACTCAGTTCGTTGCCGGTGTATACATTGTGGTTGCCATTGGTGCGGGTGCCCTTTTGCAGCAAAATATCAGTTATTGTTTCGGTATCTTTTACATAAAAGGTAGTTTGGTTTTCAAATGGCGAAGTTTGCGCCCTGCGCTTGTTAAAGCCAACATAGCCATTGTAGCCAAACTTGCCCTGCTTTACAGTAAGGTTTAAATTGGCACGATAACCCCCAACTGTATTATAGGCGGTATTTACAGAGCCATTATAACCTTTATCAGCGTCCTTTTTAGTGATAATGTTGATTATACCTGCTAAACCCTCTGCATCATACTTGGCAGGTGGTGTTGTTATGACCTCAATCCTTAAAATGTTGCTTGCCGGCATGGCCTTCAGTATATCAGACGGATTACGCGCCATAAGCGCTGATTCTTTGTTGTTTATCAATATTTTATAACTGCCGCTTCCGCGCAGCTTAATATTATCGTTAGCATCAACCGAAAGCATAGGCACCTTACGCATCATATCCAACGCGGTTATGGCTTTGCTTTCTGGGTCAGACTGTACATTGTAAGCAATGCGGTCAACCTCGCGCTTTACTAAAGGTTTAACACTTGTTATAGATACTTCATTTAAAGTGCTGGTGGTAACAGACAAAAGTATTTTACCCACATCTGTATCGCCGGTGGTTTTGGTGATGTTAATAATTTTTGTTGCGTAACCAACAAAAGCCAACACCAGTTGATAGCTTTTTCCGGCTGGTGCAGAAAGTTCAAAACTGCCATCCTCTTTGGTAAGCATGTTTTTAACCGGCACCTTTGTTTGCGGGTCCTGCAAGGCAGTAGTAACAAAATCCAGCGGTTTGTTAGTAGCCGAATCAATTGCAATACCTTTAACAGTAATTGAATTAGGGGTGTTTTGTGCGGATAATGAAATAGAAAAGCACAGCGTAATAAGGATCAGTAAAATATTCTTCATAGGTAACATGTTCGGGTATAAGACTCAAAATTGTCTAACCCGTTACAGGAAAAAGAACATTTAACAGTTATTTAACGCCAATTAACATCATTTAACTAAATGTGAGGCTATTTATTAAATTTCGTCATAGTTAACTCTGCACCAATGGTGGCAAAGCTTTTTATCATTTCAATTGATCGGTCAATCAAAGCAGGTAATTCAGGTAGCTCGTCATCATCAAATCCGCTCAACACATAATCAACCTGCCGGCCCTTAGGATAGTTATCGCCAATACCAAAACGCAGGCGCGCGTATTTATTGTCGCCCAACGTAAGTTCTATGTGTTTAAGTCCGTTATGCCCGGCGGCACTACCTTGAGGTTTAAGCCGGAGCGTGCCTAAAGGTAATGCCAGATCATCAACCAAAACCAGCACATTTTCTATGGGGATTTTCAGATCCTTCATCCAATGGTTGAGCGCCTTACCACTTAAATTCATATAAGTAGTGGGCTTTATCAAACACAACATACGCCCCTTATGCGATACTTCAGTATAGTAAGCCAGGCGCATATTGCTGAATTTGGCACCTTCGCGCTTGGCCAATTCGTCTAATATCATAAAACCTATGTTATGCCGTGTATCGGCATATTCGGGCCCAATGTTTCCTAAACCTACTATCAGATATTTCATACCCCCTCCGCCTCCGCCGCTGGCGGAGAAACTTTATATTTATGCGCTAAGATATTGTTTTTAAACAAAAACAGCCCCGCTTTAGCGAGGCTGTTTGATTCCTTTATTCCCCCTTCAGGGGGTTAGGGGGCTTATTTTTTGCCTGAAGCAGCTTCCTGCTCAGCCTGACGTAACGCACGTGAAGTAGTTACAGATACAATTGTATCTTCGGCAGCATTAGTAATTTGCAGGTTAGGCAATTTAATCTCGCCTACACGTACTGATTTACCAACCTCTAAACCTTCAATGCTAACTTCAACATTGTCTAAATGATCTTTAGGCAAGCCTTTAACACGTAGTTTTCTTAATTTTTGAACCAATTTACCACCCATTTTAACACCTGGAGAAGTACCGGTCAATTTTACCGGAATTTCAATGGCGATAGGTTTGTTTGGATCTAAAACCAAAAAGTCAACGTGAAGAATTTTCTCAGTTAACGGATGGAACTGAATATCCTGAATAACAGCTTGTGATTTAACACCAGCAACCTCAATGTCGATGAAATGAACATCCGGAGTATAAACAACGGGTTTCAAATCAGCTGCGGACACTGCAAAGTGGGTTTGAGTTGGCCCACCATAAAGTACTGCAGGCACCTTGCCGTCATAACGCAGTTCTTTAGCGTCGCGTTTCCCTACGTTCTCTCTTGGAGAACCGCTAATAGCAATTGATTTCATTTTTTATTTGTTTTAATTTATTTGTTTAAAAAGTCCATAGTCGATGGACCATAGACCATAGTATATTATATATTTATCAAAGAACTATTGACCATGGGCTATCGACCATGGACTTTAAACCTATACCTGGAACAGCTGACTGATTGAACCATGCTCATTCACGTTAATGATGGCTTTGGCAAAAAGGTCAGCAGTTGACAGTACTCTTATTTTATCACTTTGGCGCTTTAACGGAATAGTGTCTGTCACTATCAATTCTGTTAAAGCCGAATTTTCTACAGTTTCGTAAGCATCGCCAGATAAAACCGGGTGCGTACAAACCGCGCGAACACTGCGTGCACCACGCTCCATAATTAAAGCAGCAGCTTTAGCTAAAGTGCGGGCGGTATCGCAAATATCATCTATCAAAACAATGTCCTGATCGGCTACGTCGCCTATCAGTGTCATCGATTCTATTTCGTTAGCACGTTTGCGGCGCTTATCGCATATCACAACCTCAGCGTTAAAAAACTTAGCGAAGCTGCGTGCACGGTATGAGCCGCCCATATCAGGCGAAGCAATTGTTAAATGACCCAGCCCAAGGCTTTTTATATAAGGCACAAATATTATTGAAGCATCAAGGTGATCTACCGGTACATCAAAAAATCCCTGTATCTGCGCAGCGTGCAGGTCCATGGTCATAATGCGGTTAATACCCGCAGCAACCAATAAATTTGCAACCAGCTTTGCGCCTATGGCAACACGCGGCTGATCTTTCCTGTCCTGACGCGCCAATCCGAAATACGGTATAACAGCATTTACATAATGCGCAGATGCACGACGAGCGGCATCAACCATCATTAGTAACTCCATTAAATTATCGGTAGGTTGGTGTGTAGAAAGGATCAGGAAAACAAAGCTTAAACGAACTGATTCGTTAAAATGAGGCTGAAACTCGCCATCACTAAAGCGTGATAGTGAATAATCGCCAAGATCGCGGCCATAAGCATCGGCAATTTTTTCGGCTAAAGCTATTGAGCCTGAACCTGAAAACAATTTTACCGGATTGGATTGCTGTGGCATTTTTTGATTTCGAATTTCGGATTTACGATTTCGAATTTATTTTGTCTGTGCTATAAAAAACAATTTCGGATTTTGGATAACCTCAGATAAAATCCGAAATTGAAAATCCTAAATCCGAAATCTTTTATTGTTGCCCGACCAGGATTCGAACCTAGACAAACGGTACCAAAAACCGTCGTACTACCATTATACTATCAGGCAATCTCC
>CBFGNU010000058.1:0-16132 GCA_965650195.1 uncultured Mucilaginibacter sp.
GATATTCGCTACGGGGATTGTCCGACGTCAAAATCACCTTATCGCTCCACTCGCAGGCTACTTTTGCCATAACCGGGCGCTTGGTTTTATCCCTATCGCCGCCGCAGCCTATAACGGTTATTACTTTTTCGTTGCCTTTGCGGATGTCGTGTATTGTGCTTAACACATTCTGCACGGCATCGGGTGTGTGGGCGTAATCAACAATGCCAATTATTTTATTAGGTGCTACTACGTAATCAAATCTTCCCTCTGCGCCGCTTAACTTGCTTAATGCGGTTAACACTTTGGCTTTATCTTGCTCAAGTAGCATAGCCGTTGTATAAACAGCCAGCAGGTTGTAAGCGTTAAAGCTGCCCACCATCCTGAACCAAACCTCTTCGCCGTCAATCATCAGCAGCAAGCCACCAAACTGATTTTCCAGTATCTTGGCTTTATAGTCGGCCATGTTTTTTAGCGCGTAGCTTTTTTTATGAGCCTTTGTATTTTGCAACATTACGTTGCCGTTCCTGTCGTCAACATTAGTAAGCGCGAACGCATCCTTAGGCAGTCCATCAAAAAAGGCTTTTTTGGCTTTCAGATAGTTATCAAACGTTTTATGATAGTCCAGGTGATCATGCGTAAGGTTGGTAAAAATGCCACCCGCAAAGTTCAAGCCTTCTATCCTATGCTGTGCCACCGCGTGCGAACTTACTTCCATAAAGCAATAATCGCAGCCCTGCTCCACCATATCATTCAACAGGCTATTAAGCGCTACAGGGTCGGGCGTGGTGTGAGTTGATGGTATAACTTTACCGTTTATCTGGTTCTCTACGGTTGATAGCAAACCACATTTGTAACCCAACTCCCTAAACAGCTGATATAACAAAGTAGCCACGGTAGTTTTACCATTAGTACCGGTTACACCTACCAGTTTTAACTTGTCAGATGCATTATCATAAAAGTTGGCTGCAACCGTACCTAAAACTTTGGCAGAATCAGCCACCATTAAAAAATCAACTTCGGTAGCGGTATGAGCCGGCAGATCCTCGCAGATTATAGCTGCTGCGCCTTTCTTTATAGCTTGCTCTATATAATCATGCCCGTCAACTACTGTACCTCTCACCGCGACAAACAAGCAACCGGGCACTACCTTACGCGAATCAAACACCACAGCGCTGATCTCAACATCGGCGCTGCCTTGCAGTTCGGTAAACGGAACACCCTTTATTATATCGCTCAGGTACTTCATCGCAGCTCAATAAATATTTTAGATCCCTTGCGCAATACGTTACCTGCGGGTACCGACTGGCTTGCAACCGCGCCCGCGCCACGCACAACCGCTTTATAACCCGCATTGCCTAACGTATACAAGGCGTCACTTAAACCCATGCCTGCAACAGCCGGAACAGTACCTGTTTTATATTTTACATCTTCAAATGCTATACCCGCGCTGGTGTCAATCCCGGTATTTGCTGATGCATATAACGGTTTAAGACCTAATTGCTCGTGCACAAGTTTTAAGGCCTTTATGTTTCCGCTCTTTACCTTTGGCAGGTTGGTATTGCCCACAAACTTTAATGGTGCAGGCTGTTGGTTAATATTAAGGTCGTTAGCGTAAACCCTGTCTGCTATTTTGCGAAACACCGGCCCGGCCACCCATGCCGCCAAATGCGAGCCTACCCGCGGGTTACTGATAACCACTATCATAGAATATTTAGGCTTATCAGCCGGAAAATATCCGCAGAAAGAAGCCTGATGACTGCTTTTGCTGCCATAACCGGCTGCGCCGTTGGCAATTTGGGCGGTACCTGTTTTACCGGCCACGCTGTACAATTTATTTTTGATGATCAGCTTACCTGTACCCTCCAAAACCACACCTTCCAGCATGCCACGAACTTTGGCCAGTGTTTCGTCTGAACATACTTTTGGGTTGATAACTCTTGCATTGAAACGCTCAACCGTATTACCCATGCGGCGGATCTCGCGAACAAACAATGGCGCTATCAGCTTACCCTTGTTGGCAACAGAATTATAGAAAGTAAGCATTTGCAGAGGCGTTAACTTCGACTCATAACCATAAGCTATTTGCCAAAGCGATTGGATCTTGTTCCAATCCTCGCTCCGCGTATTTTTTACCCTTGGTTTGCCTTCGCCCTTTATCTGCAGCCTGTTAGGTTCATTTAAATGGAAGCTGTATAATTTATCAATAAACGCCTGCGGATTGCTGCCGTAAGCTTTATTTACAAAACGCGCCACCGCTATATTTGACGATTCTTCCAAAGCACGTTTGGCAGTTATCGGTCCGCCATGATCTTCTGTGTCTCTTATTTTTAAAGCTACCCTGCCATTGCGCGGATTCATCACAGCAAAAGTGCCATGGGCCGCATCAATAACACTATTGGTATCAATTTTCTTATCGTCTATCATCGCCATGTACGATGCCAGTTTGAAGGTTGAACCCGGCTCGGCTGCTGCCGCAATGGCATAGTTCATCTTTTCTTTATATTCACCTTCAGGTGTGCGGGTAAAGTTGGCAATTGCACGGATCTCGCCGGTTGCAACCTCCATCAAAACAACGGTACCAAAATCAGCCTGTATGCTGTCCAGCTGTTTTTTTAACACTTTCTGCGCCAGGTCCTGGTAGTTTACATCAATGGTTGATATAATATCGGCGCCGTCTTTTGCCTGCTCCTCATCGTCCTCTTCGTTAACCGGTACGTATACACCCCCGGCTATGCGTTGCATTAAACGCTTGCCGTTCTCGCCGCTTATCTCTTTAACAAAAGCACCCTCTAAGCCAACGCCGTTAGTTACATTCTCGTTTTTATAACCGATTGTACGGGCAGCCAGCGATTTAAACGGCAATATCCGTTTGTTTTTTTGTTCAACTATCAATCCGCCGCCGTATTTGCCTAAGTTGAAAATGGGGAACTTGCGGATGGCCTTTAGCTCGTTAAACGTAACGCGCCTGCGGATCAATTGATAACGCAGCTTCTCCTTACGAGCCTCGCGCAGTAGGCGTGAATAATCGCGGGTGGTTTTGTCGGGATACATTCTTGCCAAACTGGCTGCCAGCGAATCTACCTTGGCGTAAAAAACTTCATCGTCGGCAATTTTACCGGCTATCATATCCATGTGCAGCTCATACTCAGGTACTGATGTAGCCAGCAAGCTGCCATCAACGGAATATATGTTGCCTCTTACCGCTTCAATAGTTTCGTATTTTGTCGACGATTTACTCGCCATTTGCTTCCATTTATCGCCTTGCACATACTGAAGGCGGTAAAGCTGACCAATTACCGCCAAAGACAGCAACACAATAAGCCCAAAAGCTATGTATACACGTAAAAGTATATTGGTTCTGATACTCATTGCACGTCCCCCTTTAATACTATTTTTTGCGGTGGCGATATAGATTCTTTAATGCCCAGCGTATCGGTACGCTGCGCAACCTCGTTCAATGTGCTTTTAAACGCCATATCCGCTTTGGCTACTTTATAACCCCAGCTCAGCTCCTTTACTTCTTTAGTAAGCTTATCTATTTTGCGGATATTTTTTTCGGCCAGGTGCCTGTTCCCTATATATACCATTCCTAAAAAGGCCAGGAACAAAACAAAAGGCAGCGCGCGGGTGGCATCATCAGTGGTAATGAATCCGTTGGTCAAAAATTTCATCAAAAAGTTGTCAGGTATCTCTGTAGCATTTTTCTCTACAGCTATATCTGCTTCGTCTTCCTGTTCAATTTCGGTACGTAAACGATTGGTCATTTTTTTACCGCTATTCTTAATTTAGCGCTCCGTGCCCTGTTATTATTTTTTATCTCTTCTTCTGATGCTGTTATAGCTCCGCGGCTTATAGCATCCAAAGGTTTCTGATCATTTCCATAAAGGTCCTTCACCACCTCACCGCTGAATTTTCCTTTGGCGATGAAGTTTTTTACCAACCTGTCTTCTAACGAATGGTATGACATTACTACCAGTCTGCCGCCCGACACCAATACCTCTGCACTCTGGATCAAAAAATCCTTTAGCGCTTCCAGTTCCTGGTTAACCTCAATGCGCAGCGCCTGGAAAACCTGCGCCAGGTATTTATTTTCTTTACCGCGTGGTATCAACCCGCCGATGGCGTTCTTCAGATCAGCAACCGTATTTATTGGCGCGTTTAGCCTTGCGGTAACTATTGTTTTTGCCAGCGATTTGGCATTTTGTATCTCTCCGTATATACCGAAAATGCGATGTAGGTCGGCCTCGGCATAAGTATTCACAACTTCTTTAGCACTTAAATCAGATGACTGATTCATCCGCATATCCAACTCCGCATCAAAGCGGATAGAAAAACCACGTTCGGCCTGGTCAAACTGGTAGGATGATACACCCAGATCAGCCAGTATACCGTCAACCGGGATAGCGCCATGCAAGCGGCAAAAGTTTTTCAGAAAGCGAAAGTTCTGGTCCACCAGTTCAAACCGCTCATCATCTATAGCATTTTGCTGCGCGTCGGCATCCTGGTCAAAAGCCAGCAACCTGCCACCCTCTCCCAAATGCTTCATTATCTCGCGCGAGTGCCCACCACCACCAAAAGTTACATCTACATAAGTGCCATCAGGGCGAATATTCAGCGCCTCAATACACTCCTGCAGCATAACGGGGGTATGGTAGTTACTCATCTATCCTCCTTATTTTTGCGCCACCTTTTACCTCTTCGGCCAGTTTGGCAAAATTTTCGGGTTCGTTATCCAATTCAGCATCATAAGCACTCTTGGCCCAAACCTCTATTGTATTTAACTGGCACGAAAGCACCACATCGCCACTACTATCAATGCCTGCATATTCCAATAGCGACTTTGGTAAAAGCACGCGCCCGGCTGTGTCAAGCGTCAATTCAGACGCGCCGCGCATAAAATATCTTATAAACTCGCGGCTCTTTTTCTCGTATTGATTAAGTTCCTGCAGGTCGGCCACGGTTTTATCCCACTCTTTCCGGGTATAGATCACCAGGTGCTTTTCAAAGCCACGATTGATCACAAGGCCCTCTGCTACAGCTTCGGGAAGCTGTTTTTTGAGGCCAACAGGGATCATCATGCGTCCTTTGGCATCCAGTTTACAATCAAATTCGCCCAAAAAATTAGACATAGTTACACTTTGGCAATTATTGTAACGTAAAAGTAAATTACTTTTCCCACTTTTAAACACTTTTTCCCACCAAAAAGTTTTCAACATTAATTCGCCTCCATTTTCTCCCACTTTGTGTTGATTTTTGTCGCGCGATAGAGCAGCAATTTTTATTACTTATTAAGATGCAGGCAGTTAGCGTTTGAAGAAACGGAGTGTAGCATGATGCCTAATGATGGGAGAAATAATGATGCGGGGGATGGGTTTAACTATAGGTTATGGCGGGCTATTACTCACCCGACATCGCTGCGCTCGTCACCCTCTCTCTTCGCCTGCGGCGGAAAGAGGGGTTGTACATTTAAGAGGCCTGCGAGGTGAATCAACGTAAGCAACAATTTACAAACCACTTACCGCATTAGTGCTAACTTTATTTACCAATCACCATAACCTGCCATGCCTTATTATAAAAACAACCTGCTATTAATTACCGCCTGCTTGATTTTTGCAATTACGGCTGTCGCGAAACCTTACCATGTGGCAGACAGCAGCGCGACGATATCGATAACATATAATTATAGTAACACTACCGCGAGTGTACGGATAGATATCTATAAAAAAGATGCAAAAATTCTGCTGGTATACAACGTAAAAGCCATAATGTATTTTTTGAGAGATACCACCGCTAATAACGAAATATTAAAAAAAGGCATTTGGGTAGAGAACCGTTCTTTGCCTAAAAAATATAGGGGCACCCTGAGCGACACCGTTGAAACTAACGATGCGTCGTTAAATAACATCATTAACAAAGTTTTAGCATCAACAAATGAAGAATTGGAGCGACCGGGCCGTGCTAAAAATACATACGTGATTGATGGAACATTATTTGGATTTGACATTGCAATAGCAGGCGATAGCAAAAGGAAAGTCTACGCCCATTCGCCCAACGAAAAAACACAACCTATTTTGAAAGACTTATTAAACCAGGTTTTTGCTTTATATTATAAAAGCGAAACAAATGGTTACTTAAGAGGGCAAACGGCCGAATATTAATTCAATATACTTGGCGCAGAAGTTTGAAATTAGCGAAGTTTTTCCGTTGTGCTTCCCATCTACGCATTTTGCCTGTATGCTAACCAATTTATGCGTCTTCCGATATCCGAAGTTAAAAAACTTCGGACAGCGGGTATCTATCCAAGCATTTTGAAGGCTTGATCTACCTATTCTGTTCACTCAACCAATGAAACTGTCTTTCGGCCAGTTGAAAATGGCGTTTTACACGTTTCAGTTCTACATGCAGGCTATCCTTTCCTTTTAGTCCTGCAAGTAAAATAGTGTTGGTATCGGGCATTGAATAATTAAACTCCATGATATACTTTGGGTCGTCAAAAAACTTTTTGAAACCCAGCATATGTTTTGCGCTGTCTAAACTGTACCCAAAATATCCGCGTTTATACCTTTGCCTGAAAATCGTATCGCCCGACGCTACACTACCCATTCCATTCTCAAAGATCACATCCCGCCAGCGTAAGGTGTCTGCAACCAATGGCGGTTGCTCCTGTCCGTTTATTTTATAGCTGGTAACAGTATATATGCCATTTTTTACCGGTTGCTTCGCACCTGTATCGTTATAGCCGGAGCGGCTATAGGAATCATAAAATGGCATTACCAACACAAATATAATGATGATGGATTTTAAAACTACCCGCGTAACACGCATCCATTTTTTGGTATACCTGAAATGATAAACGGCGCTGACAGGTGCGGGCTTGTTCAAAATAAAAAAGTCTATCAGCCTGCCGCTTTCGTTAGCCAATAAAAACAGGCAGGTAAATACCATTTGCATAGAGAAGATCTTTACAGGAATATCATAACACAGGTTAAGCATCATCACGTTAAGGAATACGCCCGTAGCCATTAAAGCTCCTAAGGATACCGTGCGCCGGTAAAGCAGCAGTAATGCTGCAAATATTTCCATGGCACCCGAAAAGAATTGATACGGCGCAGAATAACCGATAAAAAGCCAGGAAAAACGCATAGGCAGCAAATCGCCCAGCGGCGTAGCCAGCTGATGCAAATTTGGAAAAACCATTTGCAGGCCAAAAACCTTTATAATGCCATATCCTAACGCAATAATTATAACAAATTAGCGCGCAAACAACACCAGCCAATAGTTTAGGTGGGTATAGTTTGGCCTTTTCCTATCTAATACCGACCATATGAGCGCACCCAAAGCAGCTATCGACAGATAGGTCCACAGCCGGGCCCAACCCATGGAGGTATCGCCACTTCCATTTTCGGGCACAAGCACCGGGCGTACGTGAAAAAATGCAGCGTTGGCCCAGGTAACTATCCAGTCGGTTAATTTGCCATAGTATTGCGTTACTGTGTTAACTAAAGGCACGCTGCCCAGCCAGGTTAAAGGGGCAATTTGTAAGGTGAGATATACGAAACAGAAGCGAAAGAGTATTTTTCTCCAAAGCGGCCAGGAAGAACTTTCGGAAGATTGCATAGTGCGTGGTTTAGCAGCGTGTTAAATCAATCACAATTTAAAAATTTATTTTAACAATGCATAGCTATGTATTGAGGATAACGAAGAAGCGACGTAAGCAACAATTTACAATGCCTTTAGCAATAAGATTTTGTCTTGTCCTGAAATAGCTTTACAAAAAAGTGGAACAGAAAACCCGGCTGTTCCAAAGTGTTCCAAACTGTTCCAAAAAGGAAGATGTTTTTTAAAAGCCTACAAGTAATTGAAAAACAGCTTATTAAAGGCAAATTACAGCTAAATTTACTGACTTATAAGTAGTTTCAAAGTGTTCCAAACTGTTCCACACTAAAAAGTTAATAACTTAATAATCAACCATTTAATGCCGTCAGTTGGTTTACGGAGTTTTACACCCTTTATATTTTTTGGAACAGTACACCACAGAAAAAACGGCTGCCTGTGGTGTAAAAAATCGCATGTTTGATTAATAGCCAATCATAAAAATGCCTGCTCCACTGCGTTCCTCTTGTTCCGAAGCAGAACGCTTAAAAATTCCATGCAGTTCGCCGCCCGGCTCGCCCATTCTATCCACCAGCTTCTCTACCTCCGGGTCCTTCAGCAAAACCGGCGCATGGTGGGGTTTTATACGGGCATCAATAATAAGCGGGCCATAGCAGCCCCAGTGTTTATGCTCCGTAAACTCATTTATCCCATACATATCATGCGACGGGTTGCTGCGGGTAAAGGTTACCCAAACAAAGTTGTTAATGTTAGCGGCGGTAAAGGCGGCATCATCGCAAAGCACAATAAGCGGCAGGCCGCTTAGGTCCGTTTCGGCAAAGTGCTCCTGTAATATCTCCAGCATCAGCGGCATATCGCTGGTGCGGATGTTGGCAGGTACCTCTAAGGCTAACACGCCCGGCATAACCATCTGGCAGTTAACAAACGGTCGCGGCAGGGTAATGCCGGCAGGTAATTCGGACCATAGCTCCCGCTTAACATCACCTGCAACTGTAACCGCCACCTTACTGCCCGAGTTGAGTCCGCTGCCGCTGTAATCCAGGGTATCAATGGTGGTTTTGGTGTAAAAGTGGAAATCGCGGGTGAGATCAACGCGCTGCAATATGTGCGTTAAAAAACCGGCGATATCGTGCACGTCCAACTTAGGATCGTCCTCGTGCGCGGCAATGAACAGGTACTTGGCGAGGCTAAGCTGGTTCTTGCCTAAAATATGGTTGGCAATAGTCAGGATCTCCTGGGGCCTGCGTTCATTAAGATACGGCGTGTAGCGTTCGCTGCCTATGGCGAATAACAAAGGATGCACACCCGCGGCATCAACGGCATTCACAGCTTTGAGCCCCGGTATTTCCTGTGGCAGCGCCGAGCCCGCTATCTCATGTATCAGCGCGCCAAAGCTGGTATCCTCCTGCGGCGGGCGGCCCACAACAGTGAAGGACCACACAGCATCCTTACGATGGTACACGTTATGCACCTTCATCAATGGAAACGGATGGGTGAGGCTGTAGTAACCCAAGTGGTCACCAAAGGGGCCCTCGGGTTTGTTTTCATGGGGCATAACGGTGCCGGTTATTACAAAATCGGCATCGGCTGAGATGCAGAACCCTTCATCATCATACAAATAGCGGAAACGACGGTTACCCAGCGCCCCTGCAAAGGTCATTTCTGAAAGCCCTTCGGGCAGCGGCATAACCGCAGCAACCGGGTGCGATGGCGGGCCGCCAATAAATATGCTCACCTTTAGCGGCTGGCCTTTTGCGTTCGCTTTTGTTTGATGCACACCGATACCACGGTGCAACTGGTAGTGCAGGCCTATCTCTTCATTTAATATATAGTCGTTACCGGCCAGTTGTATACGGTACATGCCCAGGTTGGCATTCATAACGCCCGGCTTATCACTATCCTCAGTATAAACCTGGGGCATGGTTACAAAGGGGCCACCATCTTTTGGCCAGTTCAAAATTTGAGGCAGATCGCTAATACGGCAGCGCTCAAAATTAGATAGATCGCTTTTGCTTAGTTTTTTTGGCAGGGCTGATAAAGCGGTTAGCGCTACATTGGCGTTTTGTATGGGATGCTTGATAGCGGTGATTGGATCGTTCTTTAACTCGACCAGTTTCTTCACTTTATCCAGTGAGTCGCGGAAAATAAACTTTGACCGCTCCAGCGTACCAAACAAGTTAGAAACGGCGGGGAATTTGCTGCCCTTAACTTTCTCAAACAAAATAGCCGGACCACCATTTTCATACACCCGTAAGTGTATGGCAGCCATCTGCAAATGAGGATCAACCTCCTGCTTAATGCGGATCAAATGACCATTTTTTTCCAGATCGGCTATGCATGCATGCAAACTTGGGTAACCCATATCAAAATATATTGCGGCAAATGTACAAATTGAAAAAGTGTTGCATTATTAATTAGCGCATCAATTGGCTGAACCTGCCACATTTCCGGTGCGGCGCTGCTCATCTTCGTTTCCTAACTTATGCGAACCGGCACTTTTAAGTTTGCTGTTGCCAAAACGGTAACTGAAACCAAAGCGCACAACCCGTCCTTCCTCGCGGCTGATTATTGTCATATTAAGGTTGCGGTAATTGGTATAAGCACGGTCGCGCTCGGTTCTGAACACATCAGCTACATTCAATCTAAACGTGCCCATATTGTTAAATACGGTTTTACTTATCCCTGCATCAAACCTGTAATTTGCTTTAAACTGGCTAAACCCATAAAACGTTGGCGACTCATACTTAAATGTTGCTTCCGCAGCGAAACCACCGCCAAGGCTAAAATTATGCATAGTGTTAAAAAGCACATCCTGGGTACCTTTATTAAGATCTCCGTTTTGCGGGTACGCTTTTACACGCTGATAGGAAACATCAACAGAAAAAGTAGCGTTCCACCAGGATGTAAATTGCGCCGGCGTAAAAAATTTGATCCCGTAAGCAGCCATTCTGCCAAAATTTTTGCGGGTAGTGATATTTACTTTAGTTTGGTTATCCTGTTCATATGCAATAAAGCCGCAAAAGTTATCGGTTACAGAGGCATAAAGGCTGGTTATTATTGTGCTTTTATAGCTATGTGCCAATTCTACTGTGCTGGTGTATGAGGGTAGTAATTGTGGGTTCCCGGCACGGTAATCATACAGATCAACATAATATAAAAACGGGTTTATATCTTCGTAAACCGGTCGGTAAATGCTTCTGTTGAAACTTAGTGTGAAATTATTTTTAGGATCATAGGAATACTTTAGTTGTGCCTGCGGAAAAAAGTCGATGTAATTTTTTTCGAAGTTGATCTTGTTACCCGCCGAGTTACCGTTTGCAATGGTTTGTTCAACCCGCAAGCCCCCGTTTATTTTCCATTTGCCTGTAGAGGTTGACAAGTTAGTATAGGCCGAGTTTATGTTTTCGGTATACAGGAAATTGCTGCTAAAGTTGGGGTCAACCGTATAAACGTCATTCCTTTTAGGTCCAAATATCAGATCGTTACCACTTGAAACATAGCTGTATTTTGACCCCACCTCTAACATCGTTTTTTTCGACAGAGGTTTCACATAATCTACTTTTGCGGCCCAAATATTTATTCTTGACGGCGAAAGGTTTTGTTGTAGCAGGGTGGGGCGGTAAACTTCTCCGGAAGCCTTATTAAAACTATTAGTAATATATTCGTTTGATTCGCGGTCAAAGTGGTTATAGCTTAAATAAGCTGAGAGCGTTTGCCCCAAGGTGTCAAGCTTGCCTGCATAATTAACCTCGTAATTAACCGTCGCCAGGTTACGTTTAAGGTTTGCCATAGTAGCGATGGTTGAATCAAACTTACTATTGTTGCTAATACGCAGCATGTTGTCTTTCAGAAAACTACTATTGTTTACCGTCCCGCTAACTAAAACGCCTAATGTATGATTTGGAGACAGAAAAAAGTCGGAGCCAAGTCTGAATGTATGATTAAAACTCTCGCGGGTGGTGTAATAACGCGAATCATAATTACTTATCAATCCCAGGTAGTCGATCGTTCTGTCAGTAGTAAAAGTTTTAAATGTTTTATTGGCCGAGTAGTTATAATTGCCAAAAATATTAACATTACCCATGCGGTTGTTAAATGTAATACCTGTATTGGCCTTATAAAATTTGCCATATCCACCGCCTATTGTAAAAGTTCCGTTTGTACCGGCATTGCTGCCCTTTTTTAGCATAATATTGATAACGCCTGCACCACCTGCCTCATACCGTGCAGAGGGATTGGTTATCAGTTCAATTTGCTGAACGCTGCTGCTTTGCATACTCTCCAGCATAGCTGCCAGATTTTCGCCGCTTACGTTAACCGGCTTTCCATCTATCAATACCATAGCAGTCTGTCGCCCGATAATACTTAAAGAGCCCTGGCTGCCCGCGTGCACACCAGGCGCCTGGCGAAGTAGGTCATATACAGAATTGCCTTCTGCCACAATACTGCTTTGTACATTAAGTACTACCCGGCCGGGCTTAGTATCTACATAGTTTTTCCTGGCAGTTATTGATACCTCTTTTAACATGGGGGTAGATCTGATGAGGATAATATCGCGGGCATTGACATCTCCCTGCTGTGAGATAGTATACGGCCCCGAGTACGACTGATTATAACCTATCTGAGAGGCGAGCACAGAATACACACCCTCTTCAACTGTAAAACGATAAACTCCCTGCGTATCGCAGGGGGTAGAAGTAAGTATCGAAGAATCGGCGGCTAGTAGAATAACGGTTGAAAACTCCGCGGGCTTTTTGTTTTCTATAAAAACCCTGCCTTGTATAACTGATGTTTTGTTTTGACCGAAACATTGCACCACAACGAAAAGCATTAAAACAGCAAGCGCAATTGTTCTAACAAAGCGTGTTGTTTTACCGCAAAGGCTGTAGTTTATATTAAAAAGATCAGTCAATAGTACCTTGTTATTTACCCTTTGTTATGTTTCCTTAATGTTCAAATGCTGTTTTCGGGACCTTAACAAAGGTAAAGTAAACATACGCACAATAAAGACAAGTAAAAATGCGCAACGAATTCTTAATTTGTATGCTCTTTTTTACTAATTTTCCGATTGAAATAATCAGTTTCTAATTTCATCCCATATTAATGAAAAGATTTAGCATTATCATACTAAGTATATTTTTTCCTGTCATTTTATTTGCGCAACCCGAGCCTGCAAAATATAAGGCGGCAGTAGCGCTTTTTGAAAAATTTTATAATCTAAATCTACCCGATAGTATTTCCGCCCATTTTAGCGCTGCCATGAAGGCTCAGTTGCCCGCGACTCAATTTAAACAAACCACTACTCAATTAAAGGCACAATTAGGAAATTTAACAAAGGCAGAATTTTCTACTTACAGCGAGCCACTTGCAGTTTATAAAGCAACCTTTAAGAACGGCGTTTTTCTGCTTAACATCTCGCTGAACAACAACAACGAATTTATAGGTTTGCTGTTAAGTCCGTATCAGGAAAAAACTGCTGCGGCGGCCATTGTTGATCCATCCATATCAGAGTCGCCAATTTTGCTTAAAACATTGTCCGGCACGTTATCCGGAACCGTTGCAGTACCCACTAGCGCACCCGGCAAAATACCTGTGGTATTGATCATACCGGGATCAGGAGCTATAGACCGCAATGGTAACAACCCGCAGGCTAATCTCAATACAAATATGTATAAGCAAATAGCAGAATCGCTGGCCAAAAATGGTATAGCATCGTTGCGGTATGATAAGCGCCTGGTGGGGCAAAGCATAGGGACCGTAAAAGAAGACAACCTGCGTTTTGATGATTACAGTGATGATGCCATCGGCTTTATTAATCTGCTGAAAGCAGACCAGCGTTTTTCAAAGGTAATTGTATTGGGCCACAACGAGGGATCGCTTGTTGGCATAATTGCGAGCGGATCAAGCGAGGAAAATGTTAACGCTTTTATTTCGGTAGGTGGCGCGGGTGAGCCTGGAGAGAAAGTATTAAAAGAACAGTTGAAATCGCAGCCTTCTTACCTTGCCGATGGCATGAATAACGTGCTGGATTCATTAAAAAGAGGCAGAATTAATAAAAAAGTTGATCCGCAGCTATATTACATTGCCCGCCCAAGCATACAAATGTTCCTGATGAGCTGGTGCCGCTTTGAGCCGCAGAGAGAGATAAAAAAGCTGAAGATACCTATCCTTATTGTACAAGGAACTACTGATTTGCAAATGAACGTAGCTAATGCCGAGAAGCTAAAAACGAGGAATGCCACAGTAGCTATTATACCCGGCATGAACTATGTTTTAAAAGAAGCCCCCGAGGACAGGCAGCAAAACCTGGCAACTTATAACAAACCCGATCTGCCTTTAAAGCCTGAATTTGTTACCAGTGTGGTTGGTTTTATTAAAGGGTTGAAATAGTACCTTTGGCGCCGGGCAATAAATATTTAATATGATAATTGTAATTCAATGCGCCGACCAGGTGGGCTTGGTAGCAGCCATCTCTTCGGTAGTTTCAAAGCAGCAGTTAAACATCATATCCATGCGCGAGTATGTTGATAAGGTGGAAAACCTGTTTTTTATGCGCCTGGAAGTTGAGGAGATATTTAACGCCGCTGAGCTTGAAACGCAATTAAGCGCGGTACTACCTGATGATGCTACCGTTCATATCAATCCGCTGCCGCAAAAAAAGATAGTGGTTTTGGTTACCAAAGAGTACCATTGCCTGGCTGATATACTGATACGCAATTTCTTTAATACACTTGGCGCAACGGTGCAATGTGTTATCGGAAATCATGACGATCTGCGCGACGTTTGCGAACGATTTGACATACAATTTCATCATGTATCGCACGAGCAGAAAAGCAAAGACGAGTTTGAACAGCAGATTGAGGCTTTGATAACACCTTACGCGCCGGATTATTTAGTACTTGCCAAATTTATGCGTATCCTGTCGCCCGCTTTTGTGGCCGAATATCCTATGCGGGTAATCAACATTCATCACTCATTTTTACCGGCCTTTGTAGGCGCTAATCCCTACCGCAAAGCTTATGAGCGCGGTGTAAAATTGATAGGCGCTACGGCTCACTTTGTATCAAACGAATTGGACGAGGGCCCAATCATCGCGCAGCAAACCATACCTGTTAACCACTCTTTTACCGTTACCGATATGGTAAACGCCGGGAAAGAAATTGAGACATCTGTTTTAGCCAGGGCGCTTAAGCTGGTGTTCGAGGACCGAGTTTTTGTTTATAATAACAAGACGGTGGTATTCGAATAAGATTCAAGAATCAAGAGACAAGAATCAAGAGTTAACTTTTTAAGAAATTATATCCCTATTTCCTTTCTGAACTTCGCCGGGAGTTTAGCGGCGATCAGATCATACGATTGTTTAATATAATGCTCCCAATCTTTCTTACTTAGGCTTGATATATCTTTGGCCAATACCCATTTGTACCTTGCAACATAGGGCTGCGGTTCTAATCCTTCATTGCCTATTATTTCTTCAAAATCTTCGGCTGGTACTTTGAAAGATGCCGATGGTGGAACACCATCCGGATGGGTAAACAAAAACGTCTTTCCTCCCACATTAAAACACAGATGATCGTCAAATTTTATATCCTGCGTTACGCCGGGAAGTGAATAACAAATATCCTGGAGTGTTTCGATGGTCATAACTGTAAATTAAAGGCTTGTAATCCAAGTTGAGAATAATCTAAGACCTAATATACAAAGATAAGGCCACTATCCCTTTCGCGGAGTTGAAAGGTAATAATGCCATAAGATCATAGTAGCTACGGTGCGACAAGGCTGCCATTGCTCCGCTACACTCATTATCTCCTCGCGCAATGTTTGAGCTGGCAAACCTTTTACCCGTTTCAGCGCATTAACAGCGGCCAGGTCGCCAACCGGGAATATATCAGCACGCTGCAAAACAAACATCAGGTAAACATCAACCGTCCAGTTGCCAATGCCTTTTAGGGCGGTTAGCCTGTCGCGTATTTCATCATCGGGCATTGTCTCAAAAGCTTGCAGGTCGATTTGTCCGCTCAAAATAGCTTCGGCCAGATACTTTATATAGACCGTTTTTTGCCTGCTGCAATAACAGGCCCTAAACTCTTCATCGGCAAGCAGCAAAACGCGGGCGGGCGTAATCTCCTGCACATAGTCACGCAGCTTATTTAAGGCCGAAAGTGCCGAAGCCAGCGATACCTGCTGCTCTAATATGATATGTACTAATGATTCGAACGTGTTGGGACGACTCCACATCGGTGGATAGCCGTAAGTTTGAATGATACCGTTTAAGTCGGCATCATTTCGCGCAAGTCCATCGCAGATATTTTGATAGTTGGATTGGTTGAAACCTTGGATCATAAAGTAAACGAATCTGATAGCATTCAAGACTAATGGGTGCACTTAAAAATAACCCCTGCCCTGTAAGGGCTACCTATTTGTAGAACAAGACAAAACGTTAGATTTTGCCCCGTCAGGGGTTACCCTAACGCGCAAAGGGTAGCTCATGACGGAGCATGAAAATAATATTTATATATATGCTACAAATAGGTAG
>CBFGNU010000059.1:0-16015 GCA_965650195.1 uncultured Mucilaginibacter sp.
CTCACGGTGGCTCACGGTGGCTCACGGTGGCTCACGGTGGCTCACGGTGGCTCACCCCGGCTCTGAGCCACCCCAATTTGAATAAGCTATTTATTTTGTCGAAATTTATACAGCGGGGATAACAACTCCGGCAAAAAAATGTATAAAGAAATTGACCTACAAAACTGGAGTCGCTTAGATACTTATAATCATTTCGCTGCTTTTGATTTGCCGTTTTTTAACATCTGCAATAAAATTGATATAACCCCGGTTTATCAAAAATGCAAGATCAATGGCTACTCCGTTAGCCGGGCATTGCATTATTGCTGTATACAAGCCGCAAACGCAGTCGACGAGTTTAAGTTGCGCATACTTGGTAGCCGGGTAGTACAATATGACGTGATACATGCAGGCGCGATAGTATTGCTGCCTGATAATACCATCCGATTTTGTATGTATGAAAATGCTGCCGATTTTGCAGAATTTGAAGCAAAAGCCTCCGTTACCCGGCAAAAGGTATTAGACACCCGGCAAACCGAGCCCCGCAGCCAGGAACTGGATGTTATCCACTTTTCAGTATTGCCATGGGTATCCTTTACTTCCATTTCGCACCCGCGAAGAGTAAATAAAGGTGATAGTATCCCAAAGATCACCTTAGGCAAGTTTTATAAAAGCGAAGGGCGGATATTGCTTCCTATTTCTGTTGAGGTTAACCATTGCCTTATGGACGGTTACCATTTGGGTTTGTTTAATGAGCAGCTGACAAAGGCTATTGACAACTTTTAAATTAAAAAAGCTGCCCAAAAGGAGCAGCTTTGCCAATATTAAATTCGAAATCCTAAAGTCCTATCGACTTTAAAAATGCTTTTGAATTTGGCTTTCTGCCTAAAAAGTTTTCCAACATGGTAGCCTCCTCCTGGGTAGCGCCTTTCTCCAATATGAGCTTACGGTATTTTACACCTGTAGCCGGACTAAGCACCCCATTCTTTTCAAACACCGAAAATATATCCTGCGCGTAAACTTTTGACCATAAGTAGCCATAATAGTTAGCGCCATAGCTGCTAAGATGATTGAAAGCATAAATAAAATGCGAACCTTCTACAAAGGGTAACTGCGTCATGCTAAACAGATCCTTTGATACCTGCCACGCTCCTTTTTGCATAGTTTCGGCATAACGATCTTCGTAAGTAAAATCTATCATGCTATAATAAACCTGGGCAATTTGCGCATTGCTAATACCTACAAGGCGCGATTTATCCAGTTTGTCAAATAAAGCTTTTGGCATTACTTCGCCTGTTTTGTAGTGCTTTGCAAAAAGCTTTAAGCAATCATAGTTCCAGGTAAAATTCTCCATAAACTGCGACGGTGCCTCAACGAAATCACCTTTTACTGAAAATGCATTTTGCGACGCGAGGGCCGGATGACTCAACAGAAAATGTACAAGGTGCCCAAATTCATGGAACATAGTTTCCACATCGCCATGTGTAAGTAATGACGGCTCACCATTGGCTCCTTCCGGAAAATTGCAGACCAACGCGCCGGCAGGCAGTACTTCCTTGCCGTTGTTCTTGTTATAATATGAGATAGGGAAACAAGCAAAATGGTTGTATTTATTGGCCCTTGGGTACAGATCGAGATAGAAGGTACCCATCTTTTTTCCATCTTTATGCAACTCATAAGTTTTCACCTTACTGTACCAAACAGGCAAGCCGGTTACTTCCTTAATGGTAAAGCCAAAAAGTTTTTGATAAAACCCTAACATACCGTTAATGGTATTATTCATTTCAAAATAGGGCTTCAGCTCATCGGTATTCAATTTGAATTTATCATCAAGTAGTTTTTTGGTGTAATAAGAAAGGTCCCAGGCATTTATGCCATCTTTAAGTTCAGGGTACAAACGGTGCTTAAGCGCCGCTAGTTCCGCAGTTGTTTCAGGCACATGCGGACTTAACTTATCGCGCAAATCATCAAGGAAACTCCAAACGTTTGCCGGGGTAGCTGCCATTTTTTGCACAAGCGCATATGCCGCATAGCTTTTATAACCCAATTGACCGGCCAATTGCTGGCGATAAAAAAGCAAACTGTCTAAAACCTTTACATTGGCCGGGTAGGCACGGTTAAAGTATTTAACCAACATTGTTTTACGCGTTTCCTCATCGTCGGCGTATTTAGCAATATTGCTGTAATTAGGTCCATTTAACGTTACCATGTAGCTTCCATCCGGGCGTTTCCATGCCTTACTTATTGTTTCGGGCACGCCCTGTATCTGCGCTGCGGTAAATTTAGCGCTGTCCTTATACTCGGCTATGTTCCTATCAAACGCACTTCCCAAACCTATAAGTTTCTCATTGGTTTTTTTAAGTGCTGCACGACCTTCATTACTAAGCTTGGATCCATTTATTTCAAATGAGATCAAAGTCTCCTTAATGAGTTTTTTCTGATCAGGACGAAGGGTCTTAGTAACTGTGCTGGTTGAGAAACGCTTCAAAGCTTTGTAAAGATCAACGTTTAATGTGATGTCTGAATAATATGCGGTTAGTCTATCACCTTGAACTGTACCCTCGTTACGGGTTTTATCATTCTCGTAAGTGGCCCCAATAACGCTTAACTTACCACTCAGATCTGAAAGTTTATAATATAATTCATCACACCGATTTAAGGTATTAGTTACCGTTTGTTTCCCTGCGGGGATGCCTACAATACCTTTAATCAGCGCGTCGCTTTCTTTTATTACCTGTGTTACAGCGTTATGTATAATAGCACTATCTACCTTTTCAAAATGAGTAGGCGCATTGGAGCGGGTGAGCAAGGGATTAACGGTTTGAGCGCAAATGGCCAATGGCGATAGCATCGCCATAAAAAGTATCTTTTTGAGCATAATAAAATCAGTTTAAACAAATATAGTTTTTTGGGCTGAAAGCGAAAAGGTTAAAGCCTAAAGGTTTACTTTCAGCACAAAAACATAAAAAAATAGAGATGTAAATATTACATCTCTATTCATAACGGAGTTTTAAGCTTTAGTCTTTTCGCTTTCAGCTTAATTAAACCATTTGTTTCCTGATGATGTTTAATGCGCCACCTGCCTTAAACCACTCAATTTGCTGAGCGTTATAAGTGTGGTTAACGGCAAACTGTTCAGTTGTTCCATCCTGGTGACGTAACACAACAGTTAATTGTTTATCCGGAGCAAATTCAGTTAAACCTAAAACATCAATTTTATCGTCTTCGCGTATTTTTTCATAGTCGCTAGTATCGGCAAAAGTAATACCCAACATGCCTTGCTTCTTCAGGTTGGTTTCGTGGATACGGGCAAACGATTTTACCAATATAACACGTACACCCAAATGGCGCGGCTCCATAGCTGCGTGCTCGCGCGATGAGCCTTCGCCGTAGTTTTCATCGCCTACTACAATTGAGCCGATGTTATGTGCTTTATAATCGCGTTGTGTAGCCGGAACAGGGCCGTACTCGCCGGTTAGTTGGTTTTTAACGCTATCAGCAGTATTGTTAAAATAATTGATCGCTCCTATCAGCATGTTATTGCTGATGTTATCCAAATGACCACGGAACTTTAACCAAGGGCCGGCCATAGAAATATGGTCGGTTGTACATTTACCTTTTGCTTTTATCAGCAAGCGTAAACCTATCAGATCTGTCCCTTCCCATGCTTTAAACGGTTCCAGCAATTGTAAACGAGCAGAAGCAGGATCAACCTTAACACTTACCTGGCTACCGTCTTCGGCAGGGGCCTGGTAACCGGCATCTTCAACAGCATAGCCTTTTATTGGCATTTCAATACCTTGTGGCTCGTCTAATTTTACCTGCTCTCCTTTTTCGTTGGTCAGGTAATCAGTAAGTGGGTTGAAAGTTAAATCGCCTGCAATTGCCATGGCAGTTACCATTTCAGGCGAAGCCACAAACGCGTGTGTATTTGGATTACCGTCCTGGCGCTTAGCAAAATTACGGTTGAAAGAAGTAATGATAGAGTTTTTGCGTGTTGGATCGTCTGTATGACGTGCCCATTGGCCTATACATGGGCCACAAGCATTCGCCAAAACCACACCGCCCATTTGCTCAAAAGTATTTAGATAACCATCGCGCTCCACAGTGTAACGTACCAATTCTGATCCCGGGGTTATAGTAAACTCGGCCTTAGCCACCAAGCCTTTATCAATAGCTTGTTTAGCTAACGAAGCCGAACGGGTAATATCTTCGTAGGATGAGTTGGTACATGATCCTATCAAACCAACTTCAAGCTTAGCAGGCCAGTTATTCTCTTTCACTGCAGTAGCAAATTTAGAGATCGGCCAAGCTAGATCTGGCGTAAACGGACCGTTGATGTGCGGTTCCAGTTCGTTTAGGTTAATCTCGATAACCTGGTCAAAATATGCAGCGGGGTTAGCGTAAACTTCAGCATCGCCTGTTAAGTGTTCAGCAACGGCATCGGCAGCATCAGCAATTTCAGCCCCTTTAGTACCACGCAGAAAAGTAGCTAATTTTTCATCGTAACCAAAAACCGATGTGGTAGCGCCTATCTCGGCACCCATGTTACAAATAGTGCCTTTACCTGTTGCGCTTAATGATTCGGCACCTTCGCCAAAATATTCAACTATAGCACCGGTGCCACCCTTTACGGTTAAAATCCCGGCAACTTTCAATATAACGTCTTTAGCTGATGTCCAGCCTGATAATTTACCTGTTAGTTTTACGCCTATCAGCTTAGGGAATTTAAGTTCCCATGGCAAGCCGGCCATAACGTCGCAAGCATCTGCACCACCTACTCCAATTGCAACCATACCCAGGCCACCAGCGTTAGGCGTGTGCGAATCGGTACCTATCATCATTCCACCCGGAAACGCGTAATTTTCTAACACAACCTGGTGAATGATCCCCGCTCCTGCTTTCCAGAAACCAATGCCATATTTATCAGATACCGATGAAAGGAAATCATAAACTTCTTTGTTCACATCCTTAGCAGTGCTTAAATCCGCATCGGCGCCAACTTTAGCTTGTATAAGGTGATCGCAGTGAACAGTTGATGGCACAGCAACCTGAGGACGGCCGGCTTGCATGAATTGCAATAGCGCCATTTGGGCTGTAGCGTCCTGCATGGCCACACGGTCTGGTGCAAAATCAACATAATCAACACCACGTGCATATGCTTTTGAAGCATCTCCCTCGCTAAGGTGAGCGTATAATATTTTTTCGGTCAATGTTAATGGTTTACCGGTTGCAGTACGGGCAGCCGCAATACGGGTGCTGTATCTGTTGTAAACCTGTTTGATTATGTCTAAATCAAAAGCCATGGTTGTATTGTTCAATTAAAATGAGAAGAAAATATAAGTAAAATCACATCTCCGCATAGCATTTTGTTAAAAAGCAGCGAAAAAATGAATAAGTGCGAATCTACAAAATATAACAATAAACCCGAAACGGTGGTTTTGCTTAATATTATTTAGAAATATTCTGAATTGGGTAGAGTTGGGGAAAATCCACATCGATTTTCGACGATTTCCATTGTCTTTATCATAAAAAAGTAATTTTCATTAGCGTTCTGTTTTCAAATGGCCTGTTTTTTAGGTAAATTGCAAGTTCATATAATACGCAAAAGCCATGACAGAGACGCTGGATATTAAGATCACCAAAACAAGCAACTCCCGTTTAGCACAAACGGATTTTGAAAACCTGCCCTTCGGACAAATTTTTTCTGACCACATGTTTGTGGCCGATTATGCCGATGGCGAATGGAAAAACCTTCAAATTGTTCCTTACGGTGATATCCTGGTCAGCCCTGCTATTTCATCGCTGCATTACGGTCAATCTTTTTTTGAAGGACTAAAGGCTTATAAACACGCCGATGGAAAGGTTTCTATTTTTCGTCCGGACAAAAACGCAATAAGGTTTAACAAATCGGCCGACCGGCTGTGTATGCCTGCGTTACCGGAAGAAACATTTATTCAAAGCGTTGCTGCTTTGGTAGATATTGACCGCGATTGGATACCTGCAAAACCGGGCTATTCGCTTTATCTGCGTCCTTACATGTTTGCTACGGACCGTTACCTGGGTGTAGCCCCGTCAAAAAGCTATAAATACATGGTTTTGGCTTGCCCGGTAGGTGCTTACTTTTCAAAAATGCTTAGGGTTAAAATTGAAACACATTATACCCGCGCTGCCGAAGGCGGTATGGGTTATTCAAAATCATCAGGCAATTACGGTGTATCTATGTACCCCGCCCGCAAGGCTGCTGAAGAAGGTTTTGATCAGTTAATATGGACTGATGCTAAAAACCACGAATATGTTGAAGAAATGGGTGCTGCTAACGCCATGTTTGTGTTAGACGGCAAATTGATAACACCGGTGGCGGGTGATACTATTCTTGACGGTGTAACACGTAACACCGTTATAACCTTAGCTAAAGAGTGGGGATATCCTGTTGAGGAACGCAAAGTTTCTGTTGCCGAAATAATGGAAGGTGCTAAAAACGGTAAATTAACTGATGCTTTTGGCGCAGGTACTGCTGCAACCATTGCTTCAGTAGGATCCATCAGCCACAACGGCGAAGAGTATACATTGATCGATCCAAAAGAGAGAGAATTCTCTCAAAGGGTATTGAAAACTATCGATGCCATCCGCTACGGTAATACTGCCGATACACATGGATGGAACTATATTGTTTAATTATTTACACATAAAAAAGAAAGAGCCCGACTTAAGTTGGGCTCTTTCTTTTTATGTGTAATTTTAATTTCTTATTTCTCAGGCAAACAGCAGAAGTATCTGGGCTTTTTCTACTTTATCCCCGGGCTTTATCTTTACTGTTTTTACTATCGCATCTGCCGGAGCTTTAATGATATTTTCCATTTTCATGGCTTCCAAAATCAGCAGATTGTCTCCTTTACTTACAGCATCTCCATCATTAACAAAAATGCGGAGCACCAAACCGGGCATTGGAGCTTTCAGTTCACCAATTTTTGCGCTGTTTAAATTGCTTAGCCCCATTTTATCCAGCAGCAGATCAAATTGATCTTTAGCCGATACGCTATATAAGTTGTTATTAACGCGTATCTGCGCGCTCTTCAATACGCTATCAAAGCTAACTAACTCGGCATTGTATGATTTTAGATCGTTGATAATATGCCATGCGGAGGGACCGGTCTGGCTTATATCTGCCGAAACAACCTGATCGTTAATGGCCAAACCACCGTCGGCGTTTTCTTCAATAGAATATTTACGGGAATTATTTACACTAACTTCCAGCATGTATTATTGCGTTAGCGCGTATTGAACCAAATTGGCACCCATTCTTAAGGCCTTAAGGCGGGCTTCCTGCGTATCGCCGGCATAAGTACCCAAGTCTTCCCATCCGTTGCCTAAATCGCATTCAAATGAGTAGAAACAGACTAAGCGACCTTTGTAGATCAAACCAAATCCCTGGGGGCGCTTACCATCATGCTCATGTATTTTAGGCAGGCCTGTTGGGAAACTGTATTTTTGATGATAAACAGGATAATTAACCGGTAGCTCCACAAAATCAAGCTCAGGGAATACCTTCTTCATTTGAGGGCGGATAAACTTATCTAAACCATAGTTATCATCAATATGAAGGAAGCCGCCACCGGTAAGATACTTCCTTAAATTCTGGGCTTCCTGGTCAGAAAATATAACATTTCCGTGGCCGGTCATAAACACAAATGGAAAGTTAAACAACTGAGCACTTCCGGGTTCAACGATATCATCTTCCCTGTCAAAGTTTGTTTTTAAATTCTCGTTACAAAACTTGATAAGATTGGGTAAGGCCGTACGGTCGCCATACCAGTCGCCACCGCCACTGTATTTCAACTTAGCTATTTTGTAAGTGGGCGCATTAAAGCTGCTTAGCGTAAGCAAGCCAAGCAGTATAGCTGCATATACCGACCTTCTCATTTTTATTTTACCGGTTTAAAAAATTGATCTCAAAGCAAGCAGATAAAGCGGCGGTTTCAGTCCGCAATCTGCTTTCACCTAAAGTTATAGCTTTATATTTGTTTTGCAAAGCCAAATCAACCTCGGCAGGTGCAAAATCGCCCTCCGGTCCTATTAATATTACATAACTCCCCATTCTTTCTATTTCCGCGGCTAAGGTGCTTTTGCTATCTTCAATACAATGCGCTATAAATTTTTGCGCATTAAACTGCTGCTGAATAAACTTGTTGAGAGCTATAGGTGGATTTAAAATTGGGTGATAAGCCTTTAAAGATTGTTTAATGGCTGAGGTTATAATTTTAACAGACCTATCTGTTTTAACTTCCTTACGTTCAGATCGCTGGCAGATAATGGGAGTTATTTCATCTATACCTATCTCTGTTGCCTTTTCTAAAAACCACTCAAAGCGTTCAATATTTTTGGTTGGTGCTATCGCGATGTGCAGGTAGTGATTACGTTTACCAAACTCCGTTTGTACGCCTGTTATTTTAAGAATGGTTCTTTTTGGATGGGCTTCGTGCAGAATAGCGGCGTATAATCCTCCCCGACCATCAATCAGTTGAACAGCGTCCCCCGCTTGCAATCGCAAAACCCTTACGCAATGTTTGCTTTCCTCCTCGCTGAGGAAATACATTGGGTGCGATGCGTCAATATCGGGTGTGTAGAACAGGTGCATAGGCTACAGCAGATCAATGCAAATCTACCGTATCTTCTTCATTTAGCAACAACTCCAACTTAACGGATTCTATGTTCTGGTCAGATTTTTTTAACACGGTAATATTGTAGCCGTTTGATTCCTTTTGCTCACCAACATCAGGTATCTTTCCGAAGATATGGCCAAGCCATCCGGATACGGTATCAAAGTCGCCATCTTCCGGCAGATCGTGCGGCAAATGCTCATTTACGTCGTAAATAGGTGCCAAAGCATTTACTATAAACTCTCTTTCGTTTATTACCTCTACAATCGGCTTTTCCTCATCATACTCATCCTGTATCTCACCTACCAATTCCTCAACAATATCTTCCAAAGTTACCATGCCCGCTGTACCACCAAACTCATCAGATACGATAGCTATCTGTATACGCTTCTGCTGCAACTCAGCCATCAGATCATTGATCTTTTTAGTTTCTGGAACGAAATAGGGTTTGCGAATAATATCCTTTAAAACAATCTCTTCATTACGGGCTAACAAAGGCAAAATATCTTTAGCGTGTACTATACCTACTATCTTGTCAATCACTTCATCATATACAGGCAATCGAGAATATCCCTCGGAAATCAGCATTTCCAATAGCTCCTCTTTCTGTGTACTTATTTCGATGCCTGATATTTTGGTACGTGGCACCATGATATTTTTTACAACGCGTTCATTAAAATCGAATACGTTTTGAATGAGTTCGTGTTCAGATGAATCTAAGGCACCCGTCTCCCTGCCCTGTTCAAGCAGATATTGCAATTCTTCTGAACTGTGATGGGCTTCGTGCCCGGCAACCGGGTGTATGCCAAATAGTTTCAGCATAAAATTGGCAAACCCGTTTAATAACCAGATTGCAGGCCTGAAAACTATGTAAAAGAACCTAAGTGGTATAGATACCGCCATAACGGTTCGCAACGAACGCTGTATGGCTAACGACTTAGGCGCTAGCTCCCCAAAAACGATATGAAAAATGGTAATGGTTGCAAAAGCGATAATATGGCTTGCCGTAATAACACCAGGGGCAAGGTCAATATTAAACGCTCTGAATGCGTTTACCATTAAATTAGTAACTACTTGCTCACCAACTACACCCAATCCTAACGATGCTATAGTAATGCCAAGTTGAGTAGCTGCCAGATAACCATCCAGGTTGTGCATCATACCGCGAGCTATTCTTGCCACGCTATTGCCCGCTTTTGCCCGTAACTCGATCTGAGATGTACGAACCTTAACCATAGCAAATTCTGCCGCAACAAAAAAGCCGTTTAAAAGAACCAGAAAAATGGTCGCGAATATGCTAAATCCGCTTATATGATAATCGCCCGGGTCCATTAAATATTTATTGGTGAAGGAAAGGTAGACTGGTAAAGCTCAAGGCTCTCTGTAATTACCTTATGCGCATACCGTTTACCCAACATATGTTCAATGGTAACGTTTTTACCCTCCAGCTTTTTATAGTCTTTAAAGAAACGTACTATCTCCGTCATGGCATGTGGCGGCAACTCATTAAGATCATTGATGTAATTTACCGACATATCATTTTTTGCTACCGCGATAATTTTGTCGTCCTGCTCGCCATTGTCAACCATGTGCATAACACCGATAACTTTAGCTTCGATCATTGACATCGGGAAAACATCAATAGAGCATAGTACCAAAATATCCAACGGATCCTTGTCATCGCAATAAGTTTGCGGGATGAAGCCATAATTGGCAGGATACATTACTGACGAAAATAAAACCCTATCTAATTTAAGTAAGCCGGATTCCTTGTCAATTTCGTATTTAGCCTTTGAGCCTTTTGGTATCTCAATTATAGCATTAACAATTTCAGGAACGTTTTCGCCAGTAGAAACCTGGTGCCATGGGTGGAGTGTAGCCATATATATTATTTATGTTTTTCAGCGCTTGCTTTCTTTCTTTTAAAAAAAGCTATTAGCAGCGGTATTGATGTAATAACTATGAGCCCTAATATAACATATTCAAGGTAATCATTCAACTGAGGATACTTTCGCCCTAAAAAATATCCGGACAAAATAAAGGTGCATGTCCACGCAATACCGCCAGCCAGATTGTATATCGTAAATTTTTTAAAATCAACCTTAACAACCCCTGCAAAGATAGGTGCAAAAGTTCTTATTATAGGGAAAAATCTTCCCAAAACTAATGCCATACCGCCATGCTTATTGTAAAATTCTTCGGCAACTGTTATATAACGTTTTTTGAAGAAAAGAGATTCGTCTTTTTTGAAGAGCATCGGCCCAGTGCGATAGCCAAACCAATAGCCCGTGTAATTGCCTAAAACACCCGCCGCCGTAACTGAAAAAAGTAGAGGAACTAATTGCACATCTATCCTGCCAGATGCGCACAGCAATCCGGCCATGAATAAAAGATAGTCTCCGGGTAAGAAAAACCCGAAGAACAAACCTGTTTCTGCATATACCACAATCAGTAAAAAGTAAAACCCTCCCTTACTTAATATAGAATTAGCATCGGTTAAGTTTTGTAGGTATTCCCAAAAGTTTTCCATTAACTATATTTGTAAAACTACAAATATTAAATCAATTAGATAGGGGTTTTGGTTTTAATGAATTAAATGAGATGCGATATCAGGTCGGGAAATATTCCTATAACCACCGTAGCAATAGCTGCAATTGCAAAAACAAAAACATAATTACCAGGCACTATCACAGCCGTACGCTCGCTATTGCGGAAATACATTGCAATAATAACCCTGAAATAATAGAATATACTGATAATGGCGTTTATAACAGCCAACACGGTAAGCCATACCTGCCACTTGCTTATAGCGGTGCTAAACATGTAAAATTTACCTATAATGCCTGCGGTTAACGGAATGCCTGCCAATGAAAGCATAGCTACAGTTAATACCAAAGCTAAAAACGGGTTCGTTCTTCCCAAGCCATTAAAGCTGTCAAAATTGTCGCTGCTTGTTTGCTGCTGCACCAATATAAGGGCACCGAACGCAATTATTGAAGCTATTGAATAGGCGCTGCCATAAACAAATATCGAAACCGCTGAGCTCCCACCCAAGGCAATTATTGCAAAGAGCATGTAACCCGCGTGCGAAATGCTTGAATAAGCGAGCATGCGTTTAAAGCTTTGCTGATATAATGCAGTTATATTTCCGATAAACAGGGTGAGAATGATAATGATTGATAAAGGTTGCATCCAAAAGCCACTTGCCACGCCGAATGAAACCGAAAACAAACGGTAAAATGCCGCAAATCCGGCTACCTTAACAACAGTAGACATAAACGCAGTAATGAGGGTTGGAGAACCTTCGTATACGTCGGGCGTCCAGAAGTGGAAGGGTGCGGCGCCAACTTTAAAGCAAAGACCAATTAAAATCAGCATCATACCGGTGAATGACAACCAATCTATATGCGTGTCGTGTGACATCCATTTACCGATCTCCTCCAAATTAAAAGACCCGGACGCTCCGTAAATCAAAGTAATACCAAACAGCAAAAATCCTGTTGAAAATGCTCCCATTAAAAAGTACTTCAACGCGGCCTCATTCGAAGCGAAATCACGCTTCTTGATACCTGCCAGAATGTATAAACTTACAGACATGATCTCGATACCGATAAACAGCATTGATAAATTATAGTACGACACCATTACGATAATACCGGCAAGCGAGAACAAAATAACCGCATAATACTCGGCTACGTGCGAGCTTATACGTTCAAAATAATCTTTTGAAAGCAGGAGGATCAAGATGGTTGAAAGTATAGCAACTGATGAAAAAACTACCGAGAAATTGTTAAACAACATCATACCGCTGTAGATCGGTGTAGCACCATCATTCCAATGACCTAAAGCCAATCCGAATGCGGCCAATAATCCGATTATGGTAACAGGTAGCAGTGCTTTCTGCATTTTATACAGGCCCAGGTATAGCAGCACAATAGGTAAAACAGATATAACTATTAGAGTATTCATATTAAACTACCTGAGATTTATTGTTTTTATCAAATTGTTCACCGCAGCTTCTGACAGGTGTAAAATAGGCTGCGGATAAACACCGATGCCAATTATTAAAAAGCAAATTATACCAAGCGCTATAGCTTCTGAGCCTTTAACATCTGCAAAGACAGAAGTTAAAGCATTGGCTTCGCCCTGCATTACATTTTTGTACATGCGCAGCATGTACACAGCTCCAAATATGATAGTTAAACCGGCAATTGCGGCCAACCATATATTATACTGATAAACGCCGTTCAGCAATAAAAATTCGCCTATAAAACCATTGGTAAGCGGTAAGGCCACTGTGCCTAATACGATAATAAGAAACGCGATAGAAAAAACAGGTGCTGATTTAGCTATGCCACCTAATTGAGAAAGATCCCGGGTATTTAAACGACGACTGATGATATCCCATATAAAGAACATGCCGACAACGTTGATACCGTGACTGAGCATCTGTATCATTGCCCCTTGCAAACCTTGTATGTTCCAAGCAAATATACCTGCCGCTATAAGACCAACGTGCGCTATTGATGAATAGGCTACTAAACGCTTACCATCTGTTTGGGTAAACGCGATTATTGATGCGTATACAATACCAACTACTGACAGTATGATAGTTAAATTTTGCCATTCAAAAGCACTTATAGGTGCATTAGGAATCAACCATCTGATAACGCCGTAAACACCCATTTTTAGCATAATACCTGATAGCATCATGGTACCCGCGGAAGGCGCCTCGGTATAAGTATCCGGTTGCCACGTATGGAAGGGAAATACAGGCATCTTAATCGCAAATGCCAGGAAGAATGCCCAAAATACCCAAACCTGCTGATTGTGACTTAAACCGGCGTGATAAAAACTATCAAGGCTGTAAAGTTTATCAGGAGTTAACGAATACAGATAAATTATGGCCACCAACATAAATAGCGAACCGGCGAACGTATAGATAAAAAACTTAATGGTTATGCGAATGCGATTCTCGCCCCCCCATAACGCGCAGATAAAGTAGATAGGTATTAGCGCTGCTTCCCATCCAACGTAAAACAGAAATCCGTCTAATGCTGTAAACACTATTAACATGGCAGCTTGCATAAACAATATCAGTGCATAAAATACGCCGGCATTTTTATAACTATGCTGATATGTTGTAAGGATAATTAGTGGAACTAATACAGTGGTTAACAACACCATTATCATACTAATACCATCAATACCTGCGGTAAAATAAATGCCTAAACGTGATATCCAGGGCACGTCAATTTTAAACTGAGTGCTGGCATCTGGCACAAAATTGCTTAAGAAAAACAGGGCAACTGCCAGTTCAACAACCGAGAAAAATAAAGCGGCGTGTTTAGCTGTTTCGTTTTTAAGGAACAGCACAGCAAGCGCTGCAATTACCGGCAAAAATATAAGTATACTAACAGTCATTTTAAATTACACTTGTTAAGCTATATAGCAAAATGGCAATAATGCCCGCTACCATCATAAATATGTAGAAACCAACATTACCCGCCTGCAACAATCTAAAGCTCTTGCTGGCTTCAATAGTCCCCTTGCCTAAACTGTTCACAATGCCATCAATACCTAACTTGTCAACCGCCTTATAGAAAAATACGGAAAGGGCATCCAACGGCTTGCGAATAATGGCATCATATAGTTCATCAACATAAAATTTGTTGTATGATAAGCCTGCTAAAGCGGGGCGTTTTTCGGTATCAGCTACAGGAACATGCGCGCCTTTAACGTATCTCGAATAAGCATATGCCATAGCAATTAAAGCGCCGCCAACTGAAAGTCCCATCAACAACCATTCTGTACTGTGGCTTAACTCATGCTCGCCCAATAATTTGTGCGATGCCTCAAAAACCGGTGTTAAGTAGGCGTTTAATTCGTGATGGCCACCCATTACGGCAGGCACACCTATTATACCGCCAACCATTGATAAAACAGCTAGCACGATCAAAGGGATAGTCATGCTTGCAGGCGACTCATGTAAATGGTGCTCCTGCTCATGTGTACCCCTAAATTTACCCCAAAAGGTTAGATACATCATGCGGAACATGTAGAATGAGGTTAACATAGCAGTAATAACGCCTATTACGTAATACATAGGGTTATGAGCATAAGCTGCAGCTAAAATTTCGTCTTTTGAAAAGAAGCCCGAGAAAGGAGGAATACCTGCTATAGCAATAGTGCCAATCAGCATGGTGATAAATGTAATTTTTATCTTGCCTTTTAAGCCGCCCATTTTACGCATATCCTGCTCGCCGCTCATGGCGTGAATAACAGAGCCAGCGCCAAGGAACAATAAGGCTTTGAAAAACGCATGGGTTAATACGTGGAAGAATGAGCCTGTAAATGCTCCCACTCCTAAACCTAAAAACATATAGCCCAATTGAGATACTGTTGAGTACGCCAACACCTTTTTAATATCTGTTTGTGTAAGCGCTATTAATGCTGCAAACAAAGCTGTAGCTAAGCCTACTATGGCAACTACTTCCAGTGTTTCCGGCGCCATTGTAAATAAAATATTGGAGCGGGCTATCATGTAGATACCTGCTGTAACCATTGTCGCGGCGTGTATTAATGCAGACACGGGTGTGGGTCCAGCCATCGCATCTGGTAGCCAGGTAAATAATGGCAACTGCGCCGATTTACCGGTTGCTCCCACAAATAGTAATATGGTGATCAGCACAAATGGTGCACTACCAGCACCCATTGTGGCAGCTTTGCCAAATACATCAGCGAAGTTGATACTACCAAATGATGTAAATATCAAGAATACAGCGATTAGGAAACCTAGGTCGCCCACACGGTTCATGATGAAAGCTTTTTTAGCAGCATCGGCGTAGCTGGCATTGGTATACCAAAAGCCAATAAGGAGGTACGAGCATAAACCAACACCTTCCCAACCGATGAACATGATAAGGTAGTTAGAACCCATCACCAACAGTAGCATGAAAAATACGAACAGGTTCAGATAAGAAAAGAATTTACCAAAACCGGCATCATCATGCATATAGCCTGTTGAGTACAGGTGAATTAAAAATCCTACTCCTGTTATTATCAGCAGCATAATAGAACTTAACTGATCAACCAGGAAAGAAAAACTTACATTCAATGAGCCCACGCTGAACCACGTAAACAGATCTACATTGATAGGTACACCAGTAGATTTTATTTGAAAAAAGGCAGCAATACTTAAACCGAATGATGCCAGTATCACTAAACTGCCAATTGCGCCGATAATACCTTTTGATAATGTATTACGACCGATGCCATTAATAACAAAGCCCAGCAACGGTAATAAAGGAATAAGCCAGATATATTTATCCATTTTAAAAGTCGTACATTTTGACGTTGTACGCTATACGTTTTTC
>CBFGNU010000060.1:0-15596 GCA_965650195.1 uncultured Mucilaginibacter sp.
ATAAAACAAAAAGGAAAAAAGGCTGAATTTATTGAAAGCGTTATCCCTTTAGATAAAATAACCGAAACAAAAGTTTTAATATCATTTAAGTAGAAAAAATGAGCAATATTAATTTGATCGATTCCTTCCAGGAATTTAAGGATTTCAAGAACATTGACAGGCCCACAATGATGAGTGTGCTGGAAGACGTTTTCAGAAGTATGATCCGTAAAAAATTCGGCAACGACGAAAACTGCGACGTTATTGTTAATACCGACAATGGTGACTTAGAAATATGGCGCACGCGTAAGGTAATGGAAGACGGATTTAGTGAGGACGATGACCTTGAAATTGAACTGGCCGAGGCTAAAAAACACGACGAGGACCTGGAGGTAGGCGATGAGTTTATTGAACAGATCACGTTAGAGAGTTTTGGCCGTCGTGCTATATTGGCTGCCCGTCAGACTCTTGTTTCAAAAATTCTGGAACTGGAGAAAGATGAGATCTTCAAAAAATACAAAGATCGCGTTGGCGAGATAGTTACAGGCGAGGTTTACCAGGTTTGGAAAAAAGAAACTTTGGTATTGGATGATGAAGGCAATGAGCTTTTATTACCAAAAACCGAGCAGATACCTGCCGACTACTTTAAAAAAGGCGACAGCGTTAAGGCTATTGTTTACAAAGTAGATATGCTTAACACAAACCCTAAGATCATTATATCACGTACAGCGCCTGAGTTTTTACAACGTTTGTTTGAACTGGAAGTGCCTGAGATCTTTGATGGTTTGATCACCATCAAAAAGATCGTTCGTGAGCCGGGTGAGCGGGCTAAGGTTGCCGTTGAATCATATGATGACCGTATCGATCCGGTTGGTGCCTGCGTGGGTATGAAAGGATCACGTATCCACGGCATAGTGCGCGAGTTGAAAAATGAAAATATCGACGTAATAAACTTTACCAACAATATTCAGTTATACATACAGCGTGCTTTATCGCCAGCAAAGATCACTTCTATTAAATTAGATGATGAGAAAAAAACAGCTGCGGTTTATTTAAAGCCAGATCAGGTATCGTTAGCTATCGGTCGTGGTGGCCACAACATCAAATTAGCAGGAAAGCTAACCGGCTATGAGATAGATGTTTACCGTGAAGCTGATGAGCATGATGAGGATGTGGATATTGAAGAATTTGCAGACGAAATTGACAGCTGGATATTGGACGAGTTTAAACGTATAGGCTTAGATACTGCAAAATCAGTATTGGCGCTATCGGTAAATGAACTGGTTAAACGTACCGATCTGGAAGAAGAAACTGTTAAAGATGTACTGAATGTACTGAAGGCTGAGTTTGAATAAAATAATATAAGACAAATTAAAATCGTATTTTTGCATAAAAGCAGCAAAAGCTTATAAAAAGAGAAAGAGTAATAAATGTCCGAAGACAAATCTATTAAGTTAATTAAAGCAGTAAAGGAACTCAATATTGGTATGGGTACCATTGTAGACTTTTTAGCCGGCAAAGGCTTTAAAGTTGAAAAGCAGCCAATGGCTAAGCTTAGCAATGACATGTACAGTGCCTTGTTGAAAGAGTTTGCTGTTGACAAAAGTATTAAGGAAGAAGCCAAACAGATCAGCATAGGCAAGATCAGGAAGGAGGACGCAGGTTTTCCTGCCGAAAAGCAACCTGAGGTGCGCCGTTCACGTGGTGATTTTGAAAATGAGGAGATCCTTATCAAAAACGCGGGGCAGTTTGTTGCTCCTGCTGCCGACAAACCCAAGCCTGCACCGGCACCTGTAGCTGCTGCTCCTGCTGCCGAACGCACAGAAAGCCAGAATCAGGATTCGCTTCCGGGTGTAAAGGTGGTTGGTAAAATAGATCTGAACAACTTACACGCAAAACCTCCGGTAACTGAAAATAAGCCTGAACCACAAGTTGAAAAACCTGTGGCAGAGGAAGTAAAACCTGTTGCACAGCCAGAGGCTGAAAAACCGGCTGCGCCCGAAGTGGTAAAACCACCGGTGGCAGAAGCCCCGGCACCTGCAGCGCCTGTAGCTGAAAAAGCTCCCGTTACACCTGCGCCAGCCCCTGCACCACAGGCGGCAGCAACGCCTGAACCTCAGGCAGAAGCTGGTGAAGAAAACGAAGTTATCCGCGCGAAAGCAGAACGCCTTAGCGGACCAAACATTGTAGGCAGAATTACTTTACCCGTTAATGAGCCCAAACGTAATCCGGTAGCATCGTCGTCAAACACCAATGCTGACCATAAGCGCAAACGCAAACGCAAAGAAGGCGGACCTAACCCACAACAGGGACAGGGTACCGGCACACCTGGTGCAAACCAAGGTGGTACACCAGGCACTAATAATAACAATCGTCCGGACTTTAGAAATAACAGACCGGGTGGCGGCCAAGGTGGTGGTGTAGGTCGTCCTGATTTCAGGAACCGTAATGCTACTCCATCTACGCCTAAAGAAGAACCTACTGAAAAAGACATACAAGACCAAATTAAGGCCACACTTGCCCGTTTAAGCGGTGCAGGTAAATCAGGCAAATTTGCTCAGCGTGCTAAATTCCGCCGTCAAAAGCGTGACGATGTGGCCGCAAATGCTGATGAGATGGCAATGGAGCAGGAAGCACAATCAAAGGTGCTGAAAGTTACAGAGTTTGTTACGGCAAATGAGCTGGCTATAATGATGGACGTACAGGTTACACAGATCATATCTACCTGTATGAGCCTGGGTATGTTCGTATCCATCAACCAAAGGCTTGACGCTGAAACGCTAAGTATTGTTGCTGAAGAATTTGGCTACAAAGTGGAGTTTGTTAAGCCGCAGGATGAGGAAGCCAACCTTGATCAGCCGGATGAACCGGAAGACCTGGTACCACGCGCACCTATTGTAACTATAATGGGCCATGTTGACCACGGTAAAACATCATTGCTTGACTTTGTGCGCAAAACCAACGTAATTGGCGGTGAAGCGGGCGGTATAACCCAGCACATTGGCGCTTACGAAGTAACCCTGCCGGGCGATAAAGGTAAAATAACATTCCTGGATACACCGGGCCACGAGGCGTTTACCGCCATGCGTGCAAGGGGTGCACAGGTTACAGATATTGTAATCATCGTTATCGCTGCTGACGATAGCGTGATGCCGCAAACCCGCGAGGCCATAAACCACGCGCAGGCTGCAGGCGCTCCTATCATCTTCGCTTTCAATAAAATTGACAGGCCGGGCGCTAACGCTGATAAGATACGTGAACAGTTATCTGCCATGAATATTTTGGTTGAAGAATGGGGTGGTAAATACCAAACCCAGGAAATATCAGCTAAAACAGGCTTAAACGTTGAGTTGCTGTTAGAAAAGATCTTGCTTGAAGCTGAATTATTAGAGCTTAAAGCAAACCCTAATAAACGTGCAGTAGGCACAGTAATTGAAGCAGCTTTGGATAAGGGCCGCGGTATTGTTACTACTATATTGGTACAGTCAGGCCGCTTAAAAGTAGGCGACCCGATATTAGCAGGCTGCTATAGTGGTCGTGTTAAAGCATTGACCAACGAGCGCGGCCAGCGAGTTGAATCTGCCGGACCATCTACACCTGTACAGGTGTTAGGTATGCAAGGCGCGCCTACAGCAGGTGATAAATTTAACGTACTGGAAAGCGAAGTTGAAGCCCGCGAAATTGCCAACAAACGTATGCAATTACAACGCGAGCAGGGATTACGTACACAGAAACACATTACCCTTGATGAAATTGGCCGTCGTTTGGCAGTTGGTAACTTTAAGGAGCTTAACCTGATTGTTAAAGGTGACGTGGATGGTTCTATTGAAGCATTATCCGACTCATTATTGAAACTTTCAACTGAACAGATACAGGTAAATATCGTATCGAAAGCAGTTGGTCAGATCTCTGAATCAGACGTATTGTTAGCTTCGGCTTCTGATGCGATCATTATAGGTTTCCAGGTTCGCCCATCAGGCGGTGCCCGTAAACTGGCTGAGCAGGAACAAATTGATATCAGGTTATACTCTATCATATACGATGCCATCAACGAAATAAAAGCGGCGATGGAAGGCATGTTGGCTCCTGAGTACGAAGAGAAAATTGTTGCTAACGTTGAGATACGCGAAACATTCAAGATCAGCAAGGTGGGTACTATTGCAGGTTGTATGGTATTGGATGGCAAGATCAGCCGTAACAGCAAGATCCGCATAGTACGCGAAGGTGTGGTTATCTACACCGGCGAGCTGGCTTCCTTAAAACGTTATAAAGATGATGTTAAAGAAGTTGCTACCGGCTATGAGTGCGGTTTGAACATTAACAACTTTAATAATATTGAAGTAGGCGACATTGTTGAAGCTTACGAAAATGTAGAAGTTAAACGTAAGTTATAAGCTTAACAGATAACTATAAAGAAAATGCCCCGCCAAAAACGGGGCATTTTTTATTTCCCCTTAAACTCAGGCTTACGCTTTTGCAAAAAAGCGGAAACGCCCTCTTTCCTGTCTTCGGTGCCGAAAGATTCGGCAAACCCTGCTATCTCTGTATCAAAACCCTCTGCGCTGCCTGTGGCGTTTATTGCCTTTATTGCAGCAGCAATAGCTAGTGGCGCTCGGGTTAATATTTTCTGCATGATGTCTTCAGCCTTAGGCAGTAATTCATCCTGACTAACAACATGGTTAACCAGGCCAAAAAACTGCGCTTGGTCGGCAGTCATCATATCGGCGGTCATTATCATTTCAAATGCTTTGCCTTTGCCAATGAGCTTTGTTAGGCGTTGCGTACCGCCATATCCGGGAATCAAACCCAGAGTAACTTCAGGCAATCCCATTTTTGCATTTTCAGACGCGATACGAATGTGGCAGGCCATTGCCAGTTCCAACCCGCCGCCCAAAGCAAAACCATTAATAGCTGCTATAACCGGCTTGTTGCCATTCTCAATCAGGTTAAAAACATTATTATGTGCATTGCGGGCCATGGCTTCGGCTCCGGCTTTATCCAGTTCTTCCAATTCAGCGATATCTGCGCCCGCAACAAAAGCTTTTTGCCCCGCGCCGGTTATGATAATGCCGCCGACGGTGTCATTAGCAAAAGCTACTGTAAACACGTGATTTAACTCAAGTAATGTCTCGGCGTTAAGCGCATTCATTTTGCTTTCGCGGTTAACGGTTATATAAAGTATCCGGTCTTTTTGCTCGGTCAGTAAATTTTGGTAGCCCATCTTAATTAAAAATTACGATGCTGGTGCACCCATTGGGTAATGTATTCAACTATGTCGCGAGTGCTGGTGCCCGGCGGAAAAAGTTCGCCTACGCCAATGGCTTTTAGCTCCTCCCTGTCTTCCTCCGGAATAATACCTCCGCCCGTTATCAGCACATCATCCATGCCTTTTTCTTTTACCAGCTTGATTATCTTAGGGAAAACCGTCATGTGCGCTCCTGAAAGAATAGAAATTCCGATAGCATCCACATCCTCCTGCAAAGCAGTATTCACCACCATCTCCGGCGTTTGCCGCAAACCTGTATAGATTACTTCCATCCCCGCATCGCGCAGCGAAGTAGCAATGATACGCGCGCCACGGTCGTGCCCGTCAAGGCCTACCTTGGCAACTAAAACGCGTATGGGCCGGTTGAAGGGTTGGGTGCTCATTTTTATGCAAGATAGCAATAGCATTTAAATAGATAGCCCTGAATTAAACGTCTGTAGGCAAGTTATCTACAAACTCAATTGATAAAGTAAAGCCTGGAGCTCTTTAATTCTCGATTGCGTGGTTAATGTTTTGGCATTACATGCTGTCATTTCAGCTATTGACCCGCTTTGGTTTATTGATCTCATCATTTCCGAATGTTCATCACGATATAAAAGCCATGCCTTTTGTGTCTTAATCAGCGCTGCACGTTCCTTAGCGTTGCATACTGCGATAATTTTTTTGTAAAGGGCATTCAATTGCTTGTCAGTAGCCGAAAACTCTTCCTGGGCACAAAGCGTCAATTCTGTTTGAGTTGTAGCGTTAGCACAATCTATCTTGCGCTGAGAGTAGGCATTATAACCCCCACCAAGGCAAAAACAAAGGATCAAAAGGAGTTTTTTCATATCAACAAAATCCGAAGTAAACTACCCAACAACTTCCACTACCTTCAAAATAGCATCCACATATTCGCGGTTGTTAGCAAGTCGTGGCACTTTATGCTGACCGCCTAATTTGCCTCTGTCGCGCATCCAGTTAAAGAAAGTATCGCGCGGCATGTTGCGGACTATGGGACGGCGCAGGGCCATATCTTTAAAACGCTTGGCATCATAGTCGGAGTTTACACGGCGCAGGGTTTCGTCCATAATATCAACAAAACGCTCAAACTCGGTAGGTTTCTTTTCAAATTCTATCAGCCATTCGTGCGCACCGCATTCATCGCCATTAAAGTAAACGGGGGCGGCGGTGTAGTCGCGTATTATAGCGCCGGTTTGACTGCAGGCTTCTTCCAAAGCACGTTCAGCGTTATCAATTATAAGTTCCTCGCCAAAGGCATTAATAAAGTGCTTGGTTCTACCGGTTATTTGTATGCGGAAAGGGGCAAGCGAGGTAAATTTAATGGTATCGCCTATCATGTACCGCCAAAGGCCGGCGTTGGTACTGATAATAAGCGCATAGTTTTTATCCAGTTCAACTTCATCTAAGGTTAGTGTTTCCGGGTGTTCGTCGTGCAGGTTCTCTAAAGGCAAAAACTCATAAAAAACACCATAATCCAACATCAGTAACATCTCGCCAGGTTCCTGAGTATCCTGTATACCAAAGAAGCCCTCAGACGCATTGTAATTCTCCAGGTAGTACATGTTCTCATCAGGGATGAGTTTTTTAAACTGCTCGCGATATGGCGTAAAATTGACTGCGCCATGGAAATACATTTCCAGGTTTGGCCATACTTCAAGCAGGTTATTTTTACCGGTTATCTCCAAAATACGTTTAAATAGCACCAGGTTCCAGGTGGGCACACCGCTTATGCTGGTTACATTAACATCTTTGGTGGCGTGAGCCATACGCTCAATTTTTTCCTCGAAGTTTTCAAGCAAGGCAATATCCAGATCAGGTGTACGGTGGAACTCTGCCCAAAGCGGCAGGTTCTTCATTAATACTGCCGAAAGATCACCAAAAGATGTATCCGGACTCAGCTGACTGATCTGATGGCTGCCGCCCAGCGTAAGTATCTTACCCGTAAACATTTTAGCATCAGGGCGATTATTGAAGTAAATAGTAAGCAGATCGCGCCCGCCCTTAAAGTGGCATTCTTCCAGTGCATCCTCACTTACAGGGATAAATTTGCTACGGTCGTTGGTAGTGCCCGATGATTTAGCGAACCACCTGATCTCTGATGGCCACAATACATTCTGTTCGCCATGCAACATACGCTCAATATAGGGTTTAAGCGTATCGTAAGTTTGAATAGGCACGCGTTCCTTAAACTCAGTAAGGTTGGTAATGCTTTTATATTGATATTTTTTACCCCACTCAGTATTCTCGGCCCGGGTTATTAATTGTTCAAACCATTCCTCCTGCACCTCATTAGGATACTTCATAAAAAGCTCTATCTGGTGGATACGCTTTTTCATGAACCACGTGAAAACGGAGTTAAAAATGGTCATACAGTTGGTTTATAATTATTGGCTTGCTTTCTGCCCATCGGGCAAAAAGCTTTTACGTTTTAAAACAAAATTCGCTCCAAGGTATACCTTCCGCACCATTTCGTTCTCCGCCAAAACCTCGGGCACACCGCTTTCCAGTATCTTTCCTTCAAACAGCAGGTAAGCCCTGTCGGTTATCGACAATGTTTCCTGCACGTTGTGATCGGTTATCAAGATACCAATATTACGGTATTTTAATTTAGCCACCATCGACTGAATCTCTTCAACCGCTATGGGATCAACACCGGCAAAAGGCTCATCCAACAAAATAAAATTAGGCTCGGCTGCCAAGGCGCGGGCTATCTCTGTACGGCGGCGCTCACCGCCGGATAGCAGATCACCGCGATTACGGCGTACTTTATGCAGGCTAAACTCGTCTATTAGGGTTTCCAGCTTCTCTTCCTGTACATCCTTTGATAGTTTGCCCATCTCCAGCACCGCCTTAATATTATCTTCAACAGTCAGTTTTCTAAAAACAGAGGCTTCCTGAGCCAAATAGCCTATTCCTTTTTGCGCACGGCGGTACATTGGGTCGGTGGTAATATTTTGATCGTCTAAAAAGATATTGCCCTCGTTAGGCTTTATCAGGCCCACTATCATATAAAACGACGTGGTTTTACCAGCACCATTCGGCCCCAACAAACCCACTATCTCGCCCTGCTCCACGCTGAATGAAACATTGTTTACAACAGTACGCTGCTTATATTTTTTTATTAAATGTTCTGCTCTTAGTATCATTTGTCTTAGTTGTAAGTTGTAGGTTATATGTCGTATGTAGTCGCACCTGCAACTCACAACATAAAACTTACAACATTCTAATCCCCTTTATATTTAACTGTATTGTTCGCTTTTCGCGCCAAACGTTTTCTTCAATAGCGTAGCATATATCAAACGGCGCATCCTTCTTTATTTTTGATGCGTATTCGCCGTGGTTAAATGCTATACAATCAAAATGTGCCGATCCCGGTTGCATCACCGTCATTTTTATATGATTAGTGCCCACAATTGCCGGATTACCGCTAACATACACATTTTTACTGATGAACACCGGCGACATGTTCTCCGGTCCGAAAGGCGAAAATTGGTTCAATATCCTGAAAAACTTAGGTTCTATCTGCTCTAAACGTAATTCAGCATCTATTGGTATTTGCTGTATTAACTGCTCGCTTGTTATGCTGGCGCTTACCACTTCTTCAAACTTATCTATAAATGCAGGTACGTTGTCCGGGTGCATAGTAAGGCCGGCGGCATACTTATGCCCGCCAAACTGTATCAGCAAATCACTGCATTCGCAAAGCGCCTCGTATAGATCATACCCCACAACAGAGCGTGCAGAGCCCGCTACGTGCCCATTAGATTGCGTTAATACCACAGTTGGCCGGTAATATTTTTCGGTTAATCGCGATGCCACAATACCAATCACACCCTTATGCCATTTTTCATTAAACACCACGGTAGATTTACGGCTAATCAGCACATCATCGCTGCCTATCATCTCCAGCGCCTGGTCGGTAATAGAAAGGTCGTGCTCTTTTCGCTCCGTATTTTTTATGTTGATCAGATCGCCCTTTAGCTGCGCGTCCGCCTCATTGCAAGCAATTAATAGTTCAACAGCATGCTTGGCATCATCAATACGCCCGGCTGCGTTTATACGCGGACCTAACAGAAAAACAATATCTGATATAGTATAGCTGATATTTTTGCCTGCCACATCCATTAAAATTTTCAGGCCGATGCAGGGTTCATTATTTAGTTTTTGCAAACCGAAATAGGCCAGTGTTCGGTTCTCGCCGGTAATGGGTACAATATCGCAGGCTATACTCACCGCAACAAGATCCGCATAGCGGGCAACCTTTTCAAAGTCGATATCATTCTTCTCGGCAAATGCCTGTATCAGTTTAAAACCTATACCGCAACCCGAAAGTTCTTTATAAGGGTACGGACAATCGGCACGTTTGGGGTCAAGTACAGCAACAGCATCCGGCAGTTCAGCGCCGGGGGTATGGTGATCGCATATTACAAAATCTACACCCAAACTATTAGCATAAGCAATTTTATCAACTGATTTTATGCCACAATCTAAAGCTATAATAAGACTGAAATTATTTTGCGCGGCGTAATCAATACCTTGCTCTGATATACCGTAACCCTCTTTATATCTATCAGGTATGTAGTACTCAATATAACTGTGATATTGCTTAAAAAAGCTGTATACCACGGCCACCGAGGTGGTACCGTCTACATCATAATCACCATAAACTAAGATCTTTTCTTTGTTGATGATGGCCTGCTCTATTCGTTCAATGGCCCGCTCCATATCCTTCATTAAAAAAGGATCGTGCAGGTGGCGGATATCTGGCCGGAAGAAATATTTCGCCTCCTCAAAAGTGTTCACGCCCCGCTGTAACAACAAAGCGCTCAAAACAAGATCGATATTAAGCTCGGCTGCCAGACGATTTACATTATCAACCGCCGGAACTTCCTTAATCGACCACCGTTTATTCATATCTTTGTTGCTTAAAACAGTAAATATAGTCGCAGATGTGCGGATGTGCAAATGTGCGGATGTGCAGATTTCTATATGTGCAGATTTTTAACTCATTATAGCACAATAAAGGCGTTTTTCTGTTATTGAAATATTAAATCAAACAACAATTAAAAAATCATTTGCATATCTGCACATTAGCATATCTGCACATCATCAAAATGAAAATATTCGCGTTAAGTGAAGGCTCCTACTCGGTAGATGCATCTAAAAAATTTATTCCCTTTGATCCCCAAAAAGATAATTACCGCGATCGCCCGGGCTCGCTGTTCATACATGTAAATCCTTTTTTAATACAAACCGCAACTGATCTTATTGTGCTTGATGCCGGGCTTGGTTATAAAGACGAAAGCGGCGAATTGATACTACATCAACAAATACGAAAAGCAGGGTTTGATCCGGAGGATGTTACGTTAGTATTAATGTCGCATCTGCATTATGATCATTCCGGCGGTTTGGTGGTGGAGCGTAATGGCAAATTTGAACCCAGTTTCCCCGCTGCCGAGCATGTTATAAGCAGGCAGGAATGGGAAACGGCCTACACTAAAAAATCCGATTCCTATCACACAGAAATATTTGACGTATTGCAACGCTCTGCTACTATTACTTTTGTTGAAGGTGATGGTGAGTTTAAGCCGGGGATAAAATATGAACTATCTGGTGGGCATTGCCCCTATCACCAGGTTTTTTGGATACAGGATGGTGAAGACAAAGCTTTTTTTGGCGGCGATGAACTGCCTGAACCTGAACAATTGATCCGTAAGTTTATAGCTAAATACGATTACGATGGCCGAAAAGCCATGGAACTGCGCGAAATTTATGGCACCAAAGCAGCGCAGGAAGACTGGACTTGCTTATTCTATCACGCCAAATCAAAACCGATAGGCAAGGTTGGGATAAACGAAAACGGCTTTGTTATTTAATAAAAACGTGACAATGGAGAAAAATAATACCATACTTATAGTTGACGATATACATCCCATTTTTATTGAGCAGGCTGAGGCGATGGGTTACACCTGCGACTATAAGCCCACGATCAAATTAGACGAGGCTCTTGATATCATCGGCAGTTATGCCGGGTTGGTTATCCGCTCAAAGTTTAATGTGGACCGAAAAGTTTTTGATGCTGCCACCAGTTTGCGGTTTGTGTGCAGGGCCGGTGCCGGTATGGATAATATTGATGAGGCTTACGCTAAGGAAAAAAATATCTACCTGATCAACGCATCAGAAGGAAATATGGACGCTGTTGGTGAGCACGCTGTTGGTCTGCTATTATCGTTGATGAACAATTTTAATATGGCCGATGCGCAGGTACGCGCCGGCAAATGGGATCGTGAAGGTAACCGGGGTCACGAATTAAAAGGCAAAACAATTGGCATTATTGGCTACGGTTTTATGGGGCGTAGTTTTGCCAAAAAGCTGTCGGGTTTTGACGTGAATGTTATTGCTTACGATAAATATAAAACCGGCTTCAGCGATAAATACGCCCGCGAGGTGAGCATGGAAGAAATTGTAAAGCATAGCGATGTTTTGAGCCTGCATATACCACTCACCGGCGAAACCAAAGGCCTGGTGAATGATGAATACCTGTTCCATTTTAAAAAGCCAATATTCTTTATCAATACATCGCGCGGAAGCGTGGCAAAAGTACAGGCTATTTTAAATGCTGTTAAAACCGGCAAAATTTTAGGGGCAGGACTGGATGTACTGGAGACCGAAAAATTCCCCGCATTAGCCGAGCAGCCCTGGTTTGAAGAATTAAAACAGAGCGGCAAAGTAATACTGACACCGCATGTTGCCGGGTGGACATTTGATTCGTACCGCAGAATAAGCGAAGTAATGGCGGGCAAGCTGAAGCTTGCGGAGATTAGTGATTAGTTTTTTTGCACGCGCACAAAAAATTTGGAGATTAAAACTTAAAAGACTTATCTTCGTTTAATACATGGACAAGACTATACGGGCATACCTGCATAGTCTTGTTTGTTTTTAAAGTCAATGCGTCCTTTTCTTAAGCGGGGAGGGCGGTTTTTTTTGGCGATCAATTGATAAAAATATTATTGAGTTATGGCAGAGGTAGCATATTTTACCAAAGAAGGTTTAGAAAAATTAAAACAAGAATTACAGGAAGCTAAAACAACCGGGCGTTCCAATATATCAAAAGCTATTGCAGAGGCGCGGGATAAGGGCGACCTGTCTGAAAATGCTGAGTACGATGCTGCTAAAGAAGCGCAGGGCTTACACGAAGCTAAAATTTCGCAATTGCAGGAAACGTTGGCATCAGCGCGTTTATTAGACGAGTCGAAGCTGGATACATCAAAAGTGCTGGCGCTATCAATAGTTAAAATAAAGAATGTAAAAAGCGGCGCCACCATGAGCTACCAACTGGTAGCCGAGAGCGAAGCGGATATGAAATCCGGAAAAATCTCGGTAGCATCACCAATAGCTAAGGGCCTGTTAGGTAAATCAGTAGGCGAAATAGCCGAGATAACTGTACCGGCAGGTAAAATGGAATTTGAGGTATTGGAGATAAGCAGGTAGTATTATAATGAGCGATTGAGTGAATTAGCGAATGAGTGATTGTTTTTTCATTCACTAAATCACTCATTCAATCCTTCGCTAATTAAAAAACCATGGCAAGCATCTTTTCAAAAATAGTAGCGGGCGATATACCGGCGTATAAGGTAGCGGAGAGCAACGAGTTTCTGGCTTTTCTGGATATCAATCCGTTGGTTGAAGGACATCTGCTGGTAATACCCAAAAAAGAGGTCGACAAGTTGTTTGATCTGGATGATGAAACCTACACAGGGTTGATGATATTCGCTAAAATTGTGGCTACTGCCATGAAAAAGGTTATTCCTTGCGATCGTATAGGCGTAACCGTACTGGGTTTGGAAGTACCTCATGCACACGTACATCTTATCCCCCTAAACGGTATACGTGATATGGATTTTTCAAGACCGAAATTAAAGTTCAGTCCTGATGAATTTCAAGCTATTGCTGATAAGATAAAGGCAGCGTTGTAGATGTGCAGATATGCAAATGCGTGGATGTGCAGATGATTTAAATGTGCAGATATGCAAATGTGCAGATGCCGGCACTTAGCGAATTACTTTTCCTGCTTAACCAACATTCAAACATCTGCACATTTGCACATCCACGCATTTGCACATCTATTCAACATCTACTTTACTATTCTCTTTGCATTATCCTTCACAAAATTCTCCCAACCCGAATAGTTTTTTATAGCGCCGCCTTTACCTGTGGCAACATTCTGGAACGAGTGGCAAACCGCCACGGCCAAACCATCCGTCGCGTCTAAAAAGTCGGGCGTTTCAGTAAAGTTCAGCAAGCGCTGCAGCATACCCGCCACCTGTTCTTTAGTGGCGTTGCCATTGCCTGTTATAGATTGTTTTATTTTGCGTGGGGAGTATTCAGTAACATCAATATTTCTGGACAACGCAGCAGCCATAGCAACCCCTTGCGCGCGGCCCAGCTTTAGCATAACCTGTATGTTTTTGCCGTAAAACGGCGCTTCAATAGCCAGGCAATCCGGTTTGTAATTGTCAATAAGAGCAACTGTTTTTTCAAATATGCGCTGCAGCTTTAGCATGTGGTCGTCAATCTTTTCCATTTTAACCACGCCCAGGCTTATCAACTCGGTTTTAGAGCCGGTTTGCTTTACCAACCCATATCCCATTACGGCCGTGCCGGGGTCAATACCTAAAATTATCCGCTCTTTGGCGCTGGCTATTTGCTGCATTTTTGCTTATCGCTGTGCGTAAAGTTAATTATTCAACAACCATTATTCAGTCAATAATGCCATATATTCTTCGCGGCTTATCATCCGTGCACCCATTGATTCCAGGTGCTCTGTATAAACCTGGCAATCAATCAACTTGTATTTTTCGCTTTGGCAAAGCGATATTAAAGCGAGTTTTGATGCATTACTTACTTTCGCAAACATGCTTTCGCCGCAGAAAACATTCCCTACCACAACACCGTAAGCGCCGCCAACCAATTCATCGTTTTGCCATACTTCAACTGAATGAGCAACACCCTCCTGATGCAAACGCACGTAGGCCTCTTTCATATCATCGGTTATCCAGGTGCCATCCTGACCGGGGCGTGGTACGTGCGAGCAAGCGTTGATCACATCAGCAAAAGCTTTATCAGTGGTAACTGTAAATAAGTCTTGTCTTATAATTTTCTGCATAGATTTGCTTACCCGTAACTCATCGGGATAAAGCACAAAGCGCTCATGCGGGGCATACCATAGTATCGGGGTGCCATCGCTGTACCAAGGGAAAATGCCGCTTTTATAAGCCAACTGCAGGCGTGGTACTGAAAGGTCGCCGCCTACAGCCAGCAAGCCATCGGGCTGTGCTAACTCCACTGGTGGGAATATTATATCTTCATTCAACCCGAATACCATCAGGGCAAATTTATGCCTTCTTACGTATTACCAGTTTTTTATTTTGTGCTTTAACAATGTTATCCAAATACTCCTGCATTTCTGTATACTTCGCGGCGGGTATTACGTGGTTGGTGAGCAAAAACTTAGCGGTGCTTACAACTTTATTTTTATCCTTATCATAAACGTAGCTTACATCATACGTGCCGTATGTAAACTTAATGCTTGTATTGGCAGGTAAAGTTTCTACCTCAAAATCGGCAGGTAGACTGATATTTGTTACGCAAACTTTTTGCATTGGGTGATCAAAGAAAAAATCACCTTTGCGCTTCTCCAGAATGGGCACGGTGGCATTAAACAAATTCATTACCTGCGGACGATAAAACCGCTTATTTCCGGCCATAACCTCGGCGAAACTGTCATAGTCCAAATCAATATTCAGCTCTTTGGTGCCTTCGGCATCCTTTGCATCTTTAAAGTTGAGCTGCGAGGGCTGCTTTAAGTTGAGGTAATTAATAAGAAAGCCTTTTTGATCATCAAACTTTTTTGAAGCAAGCGCAAGGTACATATCACGGTACTCGCCCGTACTTTTAATATTTATAGATGCCTTTGCACCACCTTCACCGTCTAAAACCACATTCACCTCGCTGCTAAACTGGTTATCCTGGTATGTGCTTTTTGGGGTATTAACCAGTTTGCCGCCATTTTCTGTAATAAGTAAAGCGTTGCGGTTTTCTGTGAACGAGCCAAGTTTGCCAAAAACCGAGGTGTTGCTGGTGCATTCTAACCAGGTTGTATCACCTTTAAAAGGTACGCATACTATTATATGATTAAAGGGATCGGCCGGAAATGACGGATCCGCCGGTTCGCCATTTGTTTCACCCTGTATTAAAGCGTAATATGCCGGTATATTAACCGCCTTAAGCATGGCTACCATGTAATTAGATAAGGCCTTGCAATCGCCATATTTTTTTTGATCAACAAACA
>CBFGNU010000061.1:0-15553 GCA_965650195.1 uncultured Mucilaginibacter sp.
AATACCCCCGCCCTATTGCCTCCGATATAGAAAAATTGGAGCTGGTTAAAGCCGATATTTTATTTGAGCCCGAAGTTAAAGAGATGTATGCCGATAATGAGCATTGGCATTTACCCATAGGCGAATTGGAGCATATACTGGAGGGGGCATCGCGTCCGGGCCACTACCAGGGTGTTACCCAGGTGGTGAATAAACTGTTTGATGTTGTGAAACCTGACGTGGCCTTCTTCGGGCAAAAGGATTACCAGCAATTTATGGTGATAAGCAAAATGGTTAAATTACTTAACCTGCCTGTTAAACTGGTAATGTGCCCTATTGAGCGCGAAGCGGATGGCCTGGCCATGAGTTCGCGCAATGTACATTTATCCTCCACAGACCGGCAACACGCGCTGATATTATCAAAAACATTAAACGACCTTAAGCAGCAATTTGATCCCAACCAAATATCAGAGTTGAAACGCAAGGCTGAACAAGCTATTGCGGTAGAGCCCGGCGTAAAATTATCTTACTTTGAAATTGCCGATGCCGAAACCCTGCATCCGGCCACTGCAGCTACAGCCCATGTTGTTGCCCTGGTAGCCGCAAAAGTTGGCAATACAAGACTAATTGACAATGTGGTGATTAGTTAATCAACTGCTGTCTTGCTTTTTGTCTCTTGATTCTTGATTCTTTTTTTTACAAATCGCTGTATTAACTATGCCCCATCAGCTATGAACTATCAGCTATAAAAATACTACCTTTGCCCCCATGATTATTGAATTATTGAAATCAAAAATTCATCGCGCCCGTGTTACCCAGGCAGAGCTTAATTACGTGGGCAGCATTACTATTGATGAGGATTTGATGGATGCGGCAAATATTATTGCCAACGAGAAAGTGCAGATAGTTAACAATAACAACGGCGCCCGTTTTGAAACTTATGTAATTAAAGGCGAACGCGGCAGCGGTACCATATGTTTAAACGGCGCTACAGCCCGCCTGGCTGCGGTTGGCGATATAGTTATCATCATGTCATACGCGCACGTGGAAATGGAAGAGGCGCGCAAATATCAACCTATATTGGTGTTTCCGGACAATGATAATAAGCTGTTAAAATAATGTTTGCATGAGGCTATTGCTAACCCTTTTACTCTTGAGCCTTAGCATAGCCGGCTTTGCACAAACCGAAGCCGTTTTTTTATTTAAAAATAGCGGTAAACCTGTTGATGTAAAAGATAGTGCTGATTATATAAGGATAGTGCGCATACCCGACTCGGGCCAGGTCTATTTCAACGTTTCGGAGTATTACAAAAGCGGAAAAATAAAGCTTATTGGGCAATCATCGCTTGTAAACCCGATGCGTTTTGAAGGCCAGCAAATAACCTACTACGAAAAGGGTGGCAAAAAGTCATTAAGTACTTATAGTGGTGGGCAATTAAAGGGCCCTGTTCAAACCTATTTTCCAAATGGTAAGCGCTACATTGTAAAAGAGTCTTCAAATAACTTCTTTACTGAGGACAGTATAATATCCGTTTTTGATTCGCTTGGAAAACAACTGGTAACCGACGGCAATGGCTATTATAAAGCTTACGATGATGATTTTGAGTTTATTGCTGCCGAAGGCACATTAAAAGGCGGTAAAAGAGACGGCGTTTGGCTGTTTAATGATAAAAATGGCCGGCGGGAAGAAACTTACGCCAACAAAAAGTTTGTTAAAGGCGTTAATATTACCAGCGAAGGCGACACGATTAAATATACCCGGAGAGAGAGCCAGCCTGAATTTAAAGGTGGAGTAAATGCTTTCACGAAATTTTTGGAGAAGAATATAAGCTATCCTGCCAATGAAAGGCAAAATAATATACAAGGCAAGGTTTTTATAACTTTTACTGTAGACAAACAAGGCAACCTGGTTGACATGTTTATAGCTAACAACCCCAATGATGCGCTTAGTGCCGAAGCGATGCGGGTTCTAAAACGTTCGCCGCCTTGGAGCCCCGGGATACAATACGGCAGGCCGGTAAAAGTGCAATATACAGTCCCTATTAATTTTTCGCTCGGGTTCGATCGTTGATTAATTCGATTGCTTTTTGCTCTTGATTCCCGTGTTCCAAATTCAAATTTTGCTGTTCCAAACTGTTCTAAAATTTCAAAAAAACTACTTTTGCGTACAAGTTCTTGATTATAAACTATTTACAGGTATTTTACAGCTAACTTTACTGACTTATAAGTAGTTTCAAACCGTTCCAAAGTGTTCCACCTAAAAAAGTTAAGCTGTTGTTTATCAACAAACTAACTCCGTCAAACTATTTTCAATCACAACAACCCTTTATATTTTTTGGAACACCGCCACGCCCCCGGTCCAACCGCATTACAGGGCCAGCTTACCCTGATAATAATCCAAAATACGGGTACGAATAAGGTAGTCATACCGGGCATTTATCAGGCTGATGAGCGTTTGATCGAGCTTACCCTTTACTATCAAAAAATCAACAGATGTAGACGCCCCTGCATTAAAACGGGCCTCCGCAATGCGGAAGGATTCAGTAAAAGCCTCCGTTTGGGTCTGTAAAAGCTGGTAACGCTCAAACGCCGCATTCATATTAGCATAGGCCTGGTCAATGTTAACTCTTAACTGCACCTGGTTGGCCTGTTCGTTATCCCGCGCAGTTTGCAAGGCGAGCTTAGCCAGTGTTATATTATTCCTGTTTCTGAATGCGTTGAGTATGGGTATGCTTAAACCCACCCGGATACCCGTACTGTAGTTATTTCTGAACTGATCTACAAACCTGATATCCTGCCCTATGTAATTAGATTTCATGGTATAAACTGCCTGGCGGCCGGCAGGCGTTTCTATAAAATCGCCGGTTGGGGCAACCGTCTCGTTAACAAAAATAGACCGCTGCGCCGCACTTGAATAATTAGTACTTAAACCACCTGCTAACGACAGCGTGGGCAAAAGCGCACCCTTGGCAACTTTTAAACCTTTTTCGGCGCTTTGTCTTTTCAGCGTACCGGCTTTAACCAGGGCAAAACTATTAAGCGCTGTGTTGTAGACCTGCTCGGCGGTTGCATTGTAGTTTCCCGTCACGGCATCCGTAGCCTGGCGCTGAAATCTGATATTGTTGTTATAGGGCACATTAAGCATTTGCAGCAGGTTCAACTTACTGCCCGTTACGGCGTTCCTGGCATTTATTACACCCACCTTATCGGCAGCTAATTGTCCCTTAATATCATAAAACGTCTGTGGAGGAGCAGCGCCCTCTTTGTTAAGCACATCGGCCCGTTCCATTTGCTTTTCTGATACCGCCAATTGAGTTTTTGCCTGTTCAAATTGATCTTCGCTGCTCAACACCTGTAGGTAGCCGATAATCAGGTTAAGCGTTAGGGTATTCTTAGCCTGCTCAAGGTCCATTTTGCCGGCCTGGTAGGCAAGCGATGTTTGCCGGATGCTGTTCTGCAGCGTTAGCCCCCGCGAGAGGATCAAACTACTGCTTATACCATAATTGCCGGATGTTATTGGCTGATCAAGGTAACCATTGGTAAACGGGTTCAAACTGCGCCCCTGGCTAAAACTCTGACTGGCATCGCCATTAAGCGAGGGCAGCAGGTTTTCGCGGGCTTGCTGCCAGTAAATGCGTGTGGCTTCCATTTGTGCCTCGGTTTGCTTTATCACCAGGTTGTTTTTTATGCCGATATCCAAACACTGCTGCAGCGTAAGCACCGTGTCTGTTATTTGCTGGGCAGCAACCTGTTTACCCGCAGCCAACAGCACAAACAAGATGAAATATTTACTAAGCCTGCCCATTTTAAATTTGTTGTGACGACGCGATGGTTCCATCAAGCAGGTTAATAATACGGGTGCCGTAAGCAGCATTTTTTTCGGAATGGGTAACCTGTATAATGGTCATGCCCTCCTCCTTATTCAGCTTACGGAAAAGCTCCATTATCTCTTCGCCCTGTTTTGAGTTGAGGTTACCTGTAGGCTCATCAGCCAATAACAGTTTGGGCTTCACAATAAGCGCACGGGCAATGCCCACCAGCTGTTGTTGCCCACCCGAAAGCTGCGCAGGGAACAGATCCTTTTTACCTACTATCTGAAAACGGTCGAGCATATCGGCAACCAGGGCCTTACGCTCGGCCGTTTTTACATCGTGATAAAGTAAAGGGGTTTCAATGTTTTCATATACATTCAGCTCATCTATTAAATGGTAGGCCTGAAATACAAAGCCAATATTCTTTTTGTACAAAGCCGAACGTTGCTTTTCTTTCAACTGATGAACGGGCTCATCCATAAAATAATGGTAACCATCGGATGGTTCATCCAACATGCCGATTATATTAAGCAGGGTTGATTTACCAGACCCCGATGGCCCCATGATAGATACAAATTCGCCTGCATCAACATCAAGGGTGATATTGTTTAATATGCTGACCTGAGCCCCGCCGTTTTTATAGTATTTTGATATATTTTTTAGTGCTAACATTAGTTTAGTTATTGAATTGTTGATTTATTGGATTATTAACTGATTACTCACTTCTTAAACTTTTAACAGGATTGGCCGTTGCCGCTTTAACCGATTGGAAACTTACCGTAACAAAGGCGATAATTAACGCCCCCGCTGCTGCTACCGCAAACACCCACCACTCCACATCTATCCGGTAGGCAAAATCCTGCAGCCATTTGTGCATGGCGTACCACGCTACGGGCGATGCGATAAGCATCGAAAGTATAACCAGCTTTAAAAAGTCGGTGGATAACAGTGCGACAATACTCCCAACGCCCGCTCCAAGAACTTTACGGATGCCGATCTCCTTAACCTTTTGCTGAACGGTAAGTGATATCAGTGCAAATAAACCCAAGCAGGCTATCAATATGCCCAGTACCGCAAAAGTGCCAAACAGATGCCCTACACGTTGATCTGCAGTATATAATTTCTGAATATTGTCATCAACAAACGAAAAGTTAAAAGCTTCCTCAGGATAAAAAGCATTCCATTTTTTTTGGATGAAAGCCAGCGTTTGACTGACATTTTCAGGCCCTATGCGGATATACATTTGCCCAAACTCGGCATGAGGTTCGCATTTAATTACTACAGCAGGCACCTTTTCGTGCAGACTTAAGCCATTAAAATCGGTAACAACGCCAATTACAGTGCCGTGAAGTATGCGCATATTCACCACCATGTTCTCTTTGTATTTTATGTTCAGCGTTTTAAATGCTTCCTCATTCATTATTACTGATGTGCTGTTTTCCAATCTTTTATACTTAGGGTCGCTATAAGAAATGCCTTTCGTAAGCGAGTCCAAGTTTTGCATATCGGTTGCATTACTTCGCGAAAAATCACGTCCGTTGATCACATCGATCCCCATGGTTTTAATGAAATCGGGGTCCGCATTGATAAAATTAACAACAATGGATTTGGTTGAGTCATTTTCATCACGATCGGTGGCATTACTGCCAAAATACTCCCCCACTCTCCAACTCGCCACAGAAACATTTTTAACACCTGCGCTTTGTTTTAACTCGTTTTTAAAAGCCCCAACATGGCTTTTAAACATATAGAATGGCGTTGCTATTAAATGTTCTTTGTTAAAGCCCAGGCGTTTATTACTAACGAAGTTGAGTTGCTGATAAATTACAATGGTAGATATTATTAAAAAGCCTGATATAACAAATTGCACAGCTACAAGCACTTTGCGAAAACTTACGTTGATGCCAAAAGCCGTAACGCCTTTAATTACCTGGGCTGTTTTTATTTTTGATAGAATAAACGCGGGGTACAAGCCTGACAGTAGTCCGAATATTAATATTACGGCAGGCAGTAAAATAAACGACCAGTTGCTGAATAACGGAATACGCCCACCATCGGGATTAACAACCTGCGAAAACGCCGGCCAACATGCAGTTGCTAACACGATAGCAAGCAACAGGCATGTGCTAAAGAACAGAAATGATTCTGAAAGGAACTGTGCTACCAGCTGTTTTTTAACGGCGCCTAAAACTTTGCGTACACCTATTTCGCGCGCCCTTTGAATAGAGCGGGCCGTGGTTAAGTTGATATAATTGATGCAAGCGATTATGAGTATAAGTATGGCGATGGACGAAAAGATGTAGATATACTTGATGTCACTGTTGGGCTTAAATTCGCCAGTTACATGTGAGTACAGGTGGATCTTTTGGACCGGCATCAACCTTAAGGTCACATCCTCAAAATGGTATTTTTTATAAAAGCTTTTAAACTGGCTTTCAAGCGCTTTTGCATCGCTGTTTTTATTGAGCGAAATATATTGTGGTATGCCCGTAAATCCTCGCAGGTCAAGCTTATCATTCAATGATCGGTCGCCTTCAAGTGACACTATTACTTCACCATCAAAATGCATATTGGATGGCAAATCACTAACTACACCTGTTATTTTATAAGGCACTCTGGCATATGCTACATCTATGGTTTTTCCTACAGGGTTGGCGCCTTTAAAATATTGCTTAGCCATTTTCTCGGTTACGACAACGCTGTTGGGTTCTTTTAATGCAGTAGCCGGGTCACCTGATATAAGTTTTAAATTAAAGAGTTTAAAAAAATCAACTGTTGCCCAAACGGCAGAAAGCGATACATTACCCGACTTATATTTATATTGAAGATCGCGTTTGTTAACAATGCTATAAGCATTTATAGCCGGAAACTCTTTTATTAATGTTTTGGTTAACGTATAAGGCACCGCTATAGATTCCCTTTCCGTGCCATTAATTGGGCTCACCATACTTACACGGTAAACATTCGGGGCATTGCTATAAGCCGTATCATAGGACAGCTCGTAACGCACATAGGCCATGATCATCAATACACTGGCCAGGCCTACGGCCAATCCAGCCATGTTAATGAACGAGAAAGCTCTATCGCGCCAAAGCGTACGTAAAGCTATTTTAAGGTAGTTTTTTATCACGGTCTTACGGTTTAATCTATGTAAGTGATCTTAAGATTCGCAAAAGAACCATCTGAATTATTGCCCACCCATAGCCCTAATATTCCGCTTTTGCGCTCATTAAGTTTTGTAACCACCAGGCTTGGTGTAGGGCTTCCATTAACAAAGGTTTTTACTGCCGGGTAATTCACTTCTATACGGATGTGAAACCAGTCGTCAGGATCGGGAGCGGGGTTAATCGCGTTTTCATATTTCCCGTTGAACTTTTCGCGCAGCAACGGCCATGGATAATCGGGATGAGATGCATACTGTACTGAATGACTCTTCTTAACCAGATCATCCGCCTTGAAATTGAAAGGCCGCAAGTAGACTACATCAAAAGTCTTAGTGTCTTCCAAACCATGGAAAGCTACTCCCACGAAGCTCTGCTGTTCAACATTCTTGCCTTTTACATCCATCTCAATAATTCCATTTTTAAAAATCACTCCGTTGAGCCATACCGCTCCTTCGCCGGCAGCGGACGATAATTTAATTCCGGTGCGCTCACCTCCGGGAAGCACACTCGCTTCCCTGTTCGTGGTCGATAGTTTACCCGAGGTTAATAACTCAGATAGATTGTGACTAACTGTGCGTTGTTGGGAGAAACCGACTCCTGAAATCAGCATCACCACAATAGTGATGAGTATGTATTTATTTATTTTTTTCATTATTCGCTCCTTAAACTTTTAACCGGATTGGCCCACGCAGCCCTGATTGCCTGCCAGCTAACAGTTAGCAGGCACAATGCAACGCTTATGATCATAGTTACCGCAAACACCCAAATATTTAACGAAGTATGGTATGTGTATTTACTGAGCCATTTATCCACGTTATACCAGCTTATTACGGCACCGATTGCAAATGAAATAAGCACCAGCTTAACAAACTCTTGCGATAATCTCGCCCACAATTGAATGGTGTTTGCCCCAAGCACCTTGCGGATACCTATTTCTTTCCGATGTTGCTCAGCAGAGAATGATGCCAGCCCGAACAACCCTAAGCATGATATAATAACAGCTAAAGCAGTAAAACCGGTTGCCATGGTGCCGAGCATCTTCTCTGTTTTAAACTTACTGTCGAAACTCTCTTCGGTGAATTTGTATTCAAATGAATATTGCGGATTATATTTTTTATAGATGGCACTCAATTTTGCAAGGCTTTCTGAAACAGGCCTGTCAGGATTGAGTTTTAACGCGATAGTGCCCGCCCACTCTTTCATAAAACCTATTATAGCTGGTTTAACGGGTTCGTAAGGCGATCCCCAAACAAAGTCTTTTACTACCCCAACTACCGTTCTATTTGCACCCTGCCATTTTATCTGCGCGCCTATGGGATCTTTAAGGCGCATCATTTTAACCGCGGCTTCATTCAGCATTAATCCCACCGAATCAACAGGTCTGCTTTTATCAAAGTCCCGGCCTTTTACTACCTTAAGCCCGTAGGTGTTTGTAAAATTATAAGTTACCGCTATCTGGTCTATGGGTATCTTCTCTTCGCCCGGGTGTTGGCCCGGCCAGGTTACACCCCATGTGTTACCTGTACTGTTGGTAATACCGCCCGATGTTAAAGCACCATCAACAATTGCCCCTGTATTAATTGCATCCCTGCGAAAGTCATCGAACAGGGCATACATGTTGCCCTCGATATCCATCTCGAGCACTCCTTTGTTATCATAGCCAAGGGGCCTGTCTTTTATATAATTTATTTGCTTATAAATAAACAAGCTTGATAAAATGAGGCAGATGGCGAAGGTGAATTGCGTTACGACCAACACCTGACGGGGCTTAACGGTTGCCCGCGTTTCTATCAATTGCCCTTTTAGCACTTTTACAGGCTTAAACGACGAAAGGTACAGCGCAGGGTAACTGCCTGCTACCAGTCCGGTAAATAGGGTAACACCTAAGGCGCAAGCCCAGGCCCATACATTTTTATAAGGCAGAGCAAGCAATGTGCCTATAATATTGGTAAACACAGGCAGCAATAGTAACATAATTACAATGGCCAGTAAAAACGCGACAAGGGCCATCAGCACTGATTCGCTTAAAAACTGTTTTATTAAAGCCAGCCTGCGGGCACCAATTGCTTTGCGCACACCTACCTCGCGGGCGCGGCGCTCAGAGCGGGCGGTCGAAAGATTCATGAAGTTGATACAGGCCCCTAATAAAATCCCGATAGCCAGATAAAGGAACAGTCTCACCTCCTCAATTTTTCCACCAACGCTTACGCCATTTTCAAACCGGCCATACAAATGCAGGCGTTGCCAGGAGTAAAGAAACATTTCGTGTTCTTTATTATGCGTATCATAGCGCTTAACTATTCCTTTCAATTTTTTATTAAATGCGTCCGCAGAAACACCAGGTTTTAACAAGGCAAAAGTTGAAAATGTGTAATTGCCCCAGCTTGAAGTTTTTACCCAAGGTTGTAAGGTAGTGTAAGCATCCCAGGGAATAAGCACTTTAAACGCGAAATTTGAATTTACGGGATGGTCCTTTATTACTGCACTTACCTTGAGGCCTGATTTAAGATTATTAAAGCGGACAACTTTGCCAATAGGATCGGCATTGCCGAACAAAGCTTTCGCTCCCGCCTGTGTAAGTATTACTGAAGATGGGTCTGAAAGCGCTTTACGTCTGTCTCCTTTAACAAAATCAAAAGTGAAGATATCCAGGGCGGCGGGATCAGCAGCCATAAAATTTAGTTTTACATTGACATCGCCATAACCTGTTAAAATATCATACCCATTGCCGGTACGGGCAACCTTCTCAATTTCCGGATAGTCTTTTTGCAGTGCTTCGGCCAGGGGTGCCGGTGTTTCAGCTCCGGTACCAATACCATCTTCGCGAGGCTGATTGTGCATCACTTTATAGATAGTCTCGCCATTAGCATGCGTGCCATTGTAGGTAAACTCGCTGTACACATACAACAGCAGTAAAAAACTTACGGCCATGCCAATAGCCAGCCCGCCGATGTTAATGGCGCTATACAGCTTATTTCTAAGCAAATTGCGCCAAGCTATTTTAACGTAATTTTTTATCATTGCACCGCGTTTTGGATTTATAGACAAAATACCATACCAAATTACAATTTCCTTATTTACAAATACTTACAAATAACCTAGCCGCGAATGGCGTTCATAACTGTAACAGTGATTGTTCGGTTATGATACAGTGGTTATTCGCTTCTCAAACTGTCAACCGGGTTAGCCATTGCTGCTTTAACTGATTGAATACAGAGCGTTGTAAACGCTATTAACACCGCGATAGCACCGGCTACGACAAAATACCACCATTGTATATCAATGCGGTAAGCAAAGCCTTGCAGCCATTTGGTCATGGCCCACCATGCGATGGGCGATGCTATTACTACAGCAATCAATATTAATTTGATAAAGTCTTTGGATAACATGGCAGTTATACCTACCACGCTTGCGCCGAGCACTTTACGTATACCTATTTCTTTGGTGCGCTGTACGGCAATTAATGATATCAAACCTAATATGCCCAAACAGCTAATAGCTATCGCAACTATCGCGCTGGTGGTTATCAGCTTATTCATCAAATCTTCTTTTTGATAGAAATCGGCCAGTTGTTCATCCAAAAAACGATATTCAAAAACATGATCAGGATAAACAGATTCCCAGGTCTTTTTAATGCGTTGAATAGTGGATGACGGATTACCCGGGCCGATCTTAACTCCTACATACTGATATTCCTTTCTGAAGGACGTAATATACTCCGGCGCTATAGGAACGTATAGTGATTTGGCGTGAAAATCTTTCACCACTCCCACAATTAATCCTGGTTCATTAGACAGGTTTCCGGCTGTAAACTTTCTGCCTAATACCTGTTGTGGATTTTTAACACCCAATTGTCGCATCATCGTTTCATTGATAAGATATTCACGGGCATCATCGCTTTCTGTAAAGCTTCGCCCTGCGGCTAATCGCAGGCCAAATGTTTTAACATAATTTGCATCGCCTGTAACCTCATGACCAACAAACTTCTCCCAATTGCGGGTATCATACTTTATTGAACCTCCTCTGCCTGACGTTGAAGATGGCGCTTTATAACAAAATGAAACATTTTTTATTGCCGGGTCTGCCAGTAGCTGGTTACGTAGAAAATCAGTTTTGCTTTTGGCGTTATCGGGAACAGGCAGCATTACTGTGGCAGTTGAATCAAAGCCGAGGTCGGCTGTTTTTAAATATTTAACCTGTAAGGTTATTAATATTGTACTTACAATAAGCACCTGCGCTATTACATTTTGAATAACAATTAGCCCTTTACGCGTAAAAGCACCTGATTGCGCCTGCCCGACAATTTGATTTTTTAAAGCGTTTACCGGTCTAAATCTGCTTAGTATTAAGCCGGGATAGCTGCCTGCTGCGGGTATTATTATCAAAATCAGCACTACAAAAGTGGCTAGTCGGTAGTCTGTAAAAAGGCTAAAACTCAACTGTGTTTGCAGCCAGCTATTTAGCGTCGGCGCGGCTACGGCAACCATGGCAAAAGATAACAACACTGCAAAAATTACGATGTATGCCGTTTCGCAAATAAACTGCATAAATATTGCCCGAGGTGAACTGCCTAATACTTTACGCGTACCAATCTCTTTAGCCCTTTTAAAGCTTTGCGCGGTAGCCATGTTAATGAAGTTGACACAAGCGATAACGATAAGTAACAAGCCAATTACACCCAGGGTGGTTAGTAACGACCGTTGAATAACCCCTGCAAAGCGGCCATCAAAATGCATATTGCTTAACGGTAGCAGCATAAAATTAAATGCTTTCTCAATGTCGGCACTAAGCGCTTTTGTTTTTAGCTGAGCTATGCTTTGCTCAATTAACTTCGGGTCAACTCCATCCTGTAAGGTAAGATATACCGAATTGGTGGTGTTAATAAAGGACCATTGCTGCTCTATAGGCGTGGCGTACTCCGGAGTAATGTTTTTTAAGCTTGATAAGGATAAAAATATGTCTGATTTAATATCCGTATTGGCCGGATGATCAGCAACCACACCCGTTACCGTAAAGATATTCTTACTATCAATACGGATGGTTTTGCCGATAACATCCTGACTGCCAAAATACTTTTGAACCAAACTATGGCTTAATACAACCGTGTTAGGTTGAGCAAGCGCCGTATTTTTATCGCCCTGTTCCCATTGGTAATCAAACATGTTAAAAAAGCGGGCGTCGGTTACACCAATGTTTTCGTGCTCGGCAAATATTTTCTTTTCGGTAGCATCGCTTTGCGGAATGACAACGCTGATGTCGTGCATTCTTAACAATATACCAATATCTTTTACGCGAGGATCATTTGCTTTCAGGTCGCGTGCCAGGGCCAGGGGTGCACCCTGATCGTATATCGGTACACCATCTTCAAAAGTAATCGAGTGAACAACCCTGTATATGCTTTTGGCATTGTGGTGGTAGGTATCGAAACTTAAATGGTAAGTGATAAACAGAAACAATATTATGCTGCAGCTTATGCTTAGGGCCAGGCCAAAAACATTAATACATGTATAAAACTTGTGCTTCCACAGGTTGCGCCATGCTATTTTTATGTAGTTGTTTAACATTTACTCGCTTCTAAGGCTTTTAATAGGATTGGTAATTGCGGCTTTTATAGTCTGAAAGCTTACTGTAAACAAAGTAATAATCAGTGCAACACCTGTAGCCAGCACAAACACTTCCCATCCGATTGTAATTCTGTAATCATAATTACTAAGCCAGCTTTTCAAGTAATACCAGGCTATAGGTGTGGCTATAGTACAGGAGACAATAACCAAAACAAAAAACTCTATTGAAAGTAAACGCCATAGATTACCTACTCCGGTACCAAGCACTTTGCGAATACCAATTTCTTTGGTTCGCTGTTCGGCAACAAAACTTGCCATACCAAATAAACCAAGGCAGGAAATAAAAATGGCGAGTACAGCAAAATAGGAGGCAAGTTTTCCTATACGTTCCTCTGCCTGGAACTTACCCTCAAATTGTTCATCTACAAACTTATATTGAAACGGTACACCGGGACTGTATTTTTTTAAAACCATTTCTATCACGGATAATGATTGCTTTACATTCTTCTGCGGGTTTAATTTTAAAATAAGGTTAGACATGAACTCATTATCTATATAATACAAAGTTGGACGTACCGGATAGAACGGCGATTCCTGCATAATGTCATCAACAATACCGATGATGGTAAAAGACTTTTTTTCCCATTTGAGTATTTTGCCAACAGGATCTTTAAATCCGAAAAATCTGGCTGCCGACTCATTAATAACAAAGGCTGCAGAGTCGGTTGCAAATTCCCGCGAAAAATCGCGGCCCTCTTTAATTTTCCAATTTACTGTTTTACCAAACTCATAAGTCACTTTGCATGTAGGGAAATCAACAGCAAGATTGGGATCTTTGCCCTCCCAATCATACCCGCCCGCTGAATTCCATACCTGTGTCAGTGGACTTTGGGATCTGGCCATTTCTTCAATAGCTCCTGAATTTTTAAGTTCTGTTCTAACAGCTTCATAATGCTCTTTTACTTCCTTTTCTAAATTGAGATTGATTAAACCATGACGGGTATAACCGATAGGTCTGTTTTTAGCATACTGGATTTGCTGGTAAACAACAATGGTTCCGATTATGAGCATTACTGAAACAGTAAACTGTATGGATACTAAAATTTTGCGTGGAATGGCTGCAAACTTGCCGACACGAAATGTTCCTTTCAATACTTTTAATGGCTGAAACGAAGAAAGATAAAGTGCCGGATAACTGCCTGAGAGCAGCCCCGTTATTAGTATAAATGCAATACTGAAAATCCAAAAGACGGGGTTTGCCCAGGCGATCTCAATTTTTTTACCCGCCACATCATTAAACAACGGAAGTGATAATGCAACTAAAATTAAACAGATTATAAAAGCCAACAGCACGACTAAATAAGATTCGGCAAAAAATTGTTTTATTATTTGTGAACGCAATGAACCAACTGTTTTACGGATGCCTACTTCTTTTGCTCTTTTTTCGCTTCGTGCCGTAGAAAGATTCATAAAATTGATGCAGGCGAGTATTAATACAAAAATGCCGATGATACCAAACAACCATACATATTGAATGCTTCCACCTGTGTTTACTCCGTTCTTGAATTCATTATACAAATTCCATTTGCTCATAGGTTGTAAGAAGACCGCCCATTGATATTTTGCTTCCTCTTTGCTTATGTTATCCAGTTTTACATTCCTGATCTTTGCAGAAACTTTTTCGATATCCGCATTATCCGCGATCTGAACAAACGTTTGCGAGAAATTACTTCCCCAGGGATTATCCATTCTTTTTGCCCATGGATTTTTAATTAACCATAATTCCCAGGGCATCATAATTTTAATTTCTTTGAAAGTGGTATTATCAGGCAAGTCCTTGTAGACACCCGTTACCTTTACGTCAAAGCTTCGGTCAAACTTTATTGTTTTATTAATGGCGTCGTCTTTCCCAAAGATGGATTCTGCCGTCGATGCCGACAACATGATTGAATAAGGATCCTTCAATCCCGACCTGGTTCCCTTAACCATTTCAAGCGTTAGCATTCCAGGAGCATCCGGTTCGAAAAACATTCCAGCTTTATTAATGTGTTTATCTCCAACTGTAAGTAAATGATCCTCTGTCCACGATGATTGCACAACGTATTTAAAATCGCTCCCGTATTTGGCACGCAACTCGGGTCCCATCAATGCAGGGTTTGCATTCTGCGTTTCTATTTTACCATTAAAGTTGGCGTGCTGCATCACCTGTGCGATACGATCGTAACTCTTATGATATTTATCGAAGCTAAGTTCGTCATATACCCATAAGCCGATTAGCAAGGCTACGGCCATGCCAACAGCAAGGCCTCCAATGTTGATAGCACTGTAACCTTTGCTTTTAATTAAATTCCGCCAGGCTATTTTTATATAGTTCTTTATCATGATAATTGGATTTGAGTACTATTCACTCCTTAAACTTTTAACTGGGTTGGCCAGCGCTGCTTTTATTGATTGGAAACTGATAGTGACAAACGCTATTATAGCAGCTCCAAGTCCGGCGGCAATAAGCATCCACCACGATATGCCAACATTGTAGGCAAAACCCTGTAGCCACCAATTCATGCAAAGCCAGGCCAATGGCGACGCGAAAACTATTGCAATAAACACCAACAACAGAAAATCCTTTGAAAGCATGCCCACGATTGCCGATATATTGGCGCCTAAAACCTTGCGTATCCCTATCTCTTTGGTACGCTGTTCTGCCGCGTAGGCAGCCAGGCCAAAAAGCCCCAGGCAAGCCACAATTATTGCAAGCGAAGTGAACGCGATGGAAATTTTACCCATGCGTTGTTCTACAAAATATAAGTGGTCAAAATCGTCGTCCATAAATGAGTAATCGAATTGGACATTCGGCGACAGTGCGTTCCATTCGGAAGCAACTTGTGTCCGGATAGTGGATAAGTCGGCTGCATTGAAACGAATACTGAGTGAATAGGGATCGTCATCCACAAAAAGCACAAGGGGTGCTACACTTTCTTTTAGGGACTTAAAATTAAAGTTTTTAATAACCCCGATTATACGGAACGGTTTAATA
>CBFGNU010000062.1:0-15326 GCA_965650195.1 uncultured Mucilaginibacter sp.
GGGGTAATGTCCTTTATAGTAGTAACCTCAATACCTGTAGTTTGCAGGGTACGGATAGCCGACTCGCGACCAGATCCAGGACCTTTTACAAATACTTCAACTTTACGCAAACCCAGATCGTAAGCAGCTTTACCGCAATCGGCAGCAGCCTGACCGGCAGCGTAAGGAGTGTTCTTTTTTGAACCCTTAAAGCCCATTTTACCGGCTGATGACCATGATATAGCCTGACCGGTTTTATTGGTTAAGGTTATTATAATGTTGTTGAAGGTAGCGTTTATGTGTGCTTCGCCAATGGCTTCAACAATTACAATACGCTTTTTGGTTACTTTTTTAGCTTTAGCCATTTTTTTGTTTAATTATTGATTTAGTGAATTACTGAGTTACTAAATAACTCGGACCCGCTAATCGATTATAATTTATTTTATTCCTGGCGATGGTAAAACTTACCAATCACCAATCGTTATTTACTATTTAGTAGCTTTCTTTTTGTTAGCAACTGTTTTACGTTTTCCTTTACGGGTACGTGAGTTGTTTTTAGTACGCTGACCACGCAGAGGCAAACCTTTACGATGACGTGTACCACGGTAACAACCGATATCCATTAAGCGTTTGATGTTAAGCTGAACTTCTGAACGAAGCGCTCCCTCCACCTTTATCTCGTCGTTAATGATAGTACGAATAGCTGTTAGCTGATCGTCACTCCAATCCTGCACTTTAGTGTTGAAATCAATACCTGCTTTGGTTAAAATATCCTGAGCAGTTGAACGGCCAATACCGTAAATGTAGGTTAGGCCTATCTCGCCTCTTTTGTTCTTTGGTAAATCAATACCTGAAATCCTTGCCATATTTGTTTTGTTTTTTTTATGCAACGACCGAACGGCGGCTACCGTTGTACGAATCGTTACTGTTTTTAATTATCCCTGACGTTGTTTGAACTTAGGGTTCTTTTTGTTGATAACGTAAAGTTTGCCGTTACGACGAATGATCTTGCAATCAGCACTACGTTTTTTTATGGATGCTCTAACTTTCATCTCGCTTATTATTTATATCTGTATGTAATACGCCCCTTTGATAAATCGTAAGGGCTCATTTCCAATTTTACTTTGTCACCAGGTAATATTTTGATGTAGTGCATCCGCATTTTACCTGATATGTGCGCAATAATCTCATGACCGTTTTCAAGTTCAACTCTGAACATCGCGTTTGATAACGCCTCCCGAATTGTACCATCTTGTTCAATCGAAGATTGTTTTGCCATATTTTACTGATTTTTACTGAATTATCCGCCCCAAAAGCGGGACGCAAAATTAATAAAATATTTTTAATTATTTGTTTTTTCTTTTAAAACATTATCAACGTACTCAAACGAAGATAATATGTCGGCTTTGCCCTTGCGTATGGCCACTGTATGCTCAAAATGTGCTGATGGCTTTCCATCAACGGTTGATACTGTCCAGCCATCATCCCAAAACTTAACACCGGCGCGGCCCGCGTTTATCATTGGTTCAATTGCTATCACCATACCTTCTTCCAGTTTCACTCCGGCACCGCGTTTGCCATAGTTAGGCACTTCGGGCTTTTCATGCAACCTGGTTCCAACACCGTGGCCAACCAACTCTCTAACCACGCCAAAACCATGCTTCTCAGCATGTTCCTGTACAGCATACGCAATATCGCCAACACGCATACCTACAACTGCCTTTTCAATTCCTTTGTCAATGCACTCGCGTGTAACGCGTAAAAGCGTTTTGGCTTGTTCGCTTATCTCGCCAATGGCAAAGGTAAAGGCAGAGTCGCCATAATATTTATTAAGTATTACGCCGCAATCAACAGATACGATATCGCCATCCTTTAACTCATACTTTCCCGGGAAGCCATGTACTACCTGGTCATTCAGGGAGATACAAAGCGAGTAGGGGAAACCACCATAGTTTAAAAATGCAGGGATACCGCCGTTATCGCGTATATAGGTTTCAGCTAATTTATCCAGATCAATAGTTCGTACTCCCGGCGCTATAACTTTGGCAACTTCGCCATGTGTTTTTGCAACCAGCTGCGCGCTTTCTCTTATCAGTTCAATCTCCTCAACAGACTTATAAATGATCTTTGACATGCGTATTATATGGCTGTCGGAGTTGTTCCGGCAGCGGCTGGCACAGCCGAACGTCCTTTTATTCTGCCGGTTTTCATCAATCCGTCATAGTGGCGCATTAACAAGTGGCTTTCTATCTGTTGCAAGGTATCTAACACAACACCTACAAGAATGATAAGCGAAGTACCACCAAAGAAACGTGCGAACAAGTTATTTACACCTACCTGGCTGGCCAAAGCCGGTATAATAGCTATGATAGCTAAAAACACTGAGCCTGGTAACGTAATTTTTGATATAACGCCGTCAATGAAACTTTCAGTTGGATTACCTGGCTTAACACCGGGAATAAATCCACCATTCTTTTTCATGTCGTCAGACATTTGTTTCGGGTTAACTGTAATAGCTGTGTAGAAGTAGGTGAACACTATAATTAATATAGCAAACACAATATTGTGCAACCATGAGTTATAGTTTTGTAATTGGATCAAAACGCCGTTAGACGCCGCTTTCGGAAAAAACGAGCCTATAGTAGCAGGGATGAACATTAACGCCTGGGCAAATATGATTGGCATAACACCGGCAGCATTTACCTTTAATGGAATATACTGACGAACACCACCATACTGTTTATTGCCAACAATACGCTTAGCATATTGCACCGCTATTTTGCGGGTGCCTTGTACAATAAGAATGGTAAACATTACTACACCTATTAGCGCAATTAACTCAACAATAAAAGTAATTAAGCCCCCTGTTCCGCCTGTACGGTTTTGGAACTCTGCTAAAAACGCACCTGGTAACTGGGCAATAATACCCACCATAATGATCAATGAAATACCATTGCCAATACCTTTATCTGTAATTTTCTCGCCTAACCACATTACAAATAATGTACCCGCGGTTAACACCATTGTATTCATAATGGTAAACATTGGGTTAGCTATCAATATCTCGTTAGCAGTTACCTGAGAGTTCAGATAAGCTACCGCCTGTATGGCAGTGATAAAAATAGTAAGGTAACGTGTCCACTGATTGATCTTGTTACGGCCACTTTCGCCCTCTTTCTGCATTTTAGCAAAGTAAGGAACAGCTATACCTAACAACTGCATCACAATGGATGCAGAGATATAAGGCATAACACCTAATGCGAAAATAGAAATACGCGAGAAAGAACCGCCCGCAAACATGTTTAATAAACCAACCAGGCCTTCGGCCTCTTTGGTATCTGTTTGTGAGCCGTCTACACCCGGAAGATGCACGAACGAACCTACACGATATATTAAAAGAAATAAGAGTGTGTTAGTTATACGCACTCTTAGATCCTCAATTTTCCAGATATTGGATAATGTGGTGATGAATTTCTTCATAGAAATTTTATAGCTTAACTATGGTGCCACCAGCAGCCTCAATTGCTTTTTGCGCGGTAGCGGTAAATGCATGTGCAGTAACTTCTACTTTGGCAGTAAGTTCGCCACGGCCTAAAATTTTAACCTTGTCGTTCTTTGATGCCAAACCATGATCTTTCAAAGTTGAAAGGTCAATTGTTGCTATTGAATACTTTTCGATTAAGCCTTGCAAAACATCAAGGTTAACACCAACGTACTCTACACGGTTAGGGTTTTTAAAGCCAACCTTAGGCACACGGCGTTGCAATGGCATTTGGCCACCTTCAAAGCCTATTTTACGGCTTGTACCTGAGCGTGAACCGGCACCTTTATGACCACGTGTTGATGTACCACCACGGCCAGAACCTGTACCACGACCAATTCTTTTTCTATTTTTAGTAGAACCTTCTGCAGGTTTTAAATTATTTAAGTTCATGATATTAAATGTTTTCTACCGCTACAAGGTGGTTAACTTTTCTAACCATACCAATAATAGCTGCAGTAGCTTCAACTTCCACGCTGTGGTTTATTTTCTTCAAGCCCAGTGCTTCCACTGTTCTTTTTTGGCGCTCACTTCTATCGATCACGCTTTTGATCTGAGTTATCTTGATCTTTGCCATGTTCTGATTATCCGTTAAATACTTTTCCTAAACTGATGCCGCGTTGTTGAGCTACTGTGTTAGCATCGCGCAGTTGCGATAATGCTGATACGGTTGCTTTAACCACGTTGTGCGGGTTTGATGAGCCTTTTGATTTTGCCAATACATTGTGTATACCGGCACTCTCTAATACTGCACGCATGGCACCACCTGCAATTACGCCGGTACCGTTAGCAGCTGGTTTTATAAATACAAAACCGCCAGAGAATTTTCCAATTTGCTCATGAGGTACAGTACCATTGATGATCGGAACTTTTACAAGGTTCTTTTTAGCATCATCTATACCTTTTGCAATAGCTTCTGTAACCTCTTTAGCTTTACCTAAACCGTAACCTACCACACCTTGCTCATCACCTACCACTACGATAGCTGAGAAACTGAATGTACGGCCACCTTTGGTTACTTTGGCTACACGCTGTATGCTAACCAAACGATCCTTTAGTTCGATCTCGCTGGTTTTTACTCTTTTTATGTTAATTGTTGACATGTCTTTTCCTCCTACTGATTAAAAGTTTAAACCACCTTCGCGTGCACCTTCGGCCAGTGATTTAACACGACCATGATAAAGGTAACCGTTTCTGTCAAAAACCACATCAACAATACCGGCTGCAATAGCTTTTTGAGCTACCAGTTTGCCTACGGCTACTGATTGATCTGACTTGGTACCATCAGCAGTAAACTCTTTTGATAAAGATGATGCCGATACAAGTGTTTTACCGTTAACATCGTCAATGATCTGCGCATAAATGCCTTTATTGCTTCTGTACACTGACAAACGCGGACGGGCTGAAGAACCTGACAGGCGCTTCCTGATACCCATTTTAATTCTGTCTCTTCTTGATAATTTCGCTTTAGCTGCCATGACGATTATTTTTTAGATGCTGATTTACCTGCTTTTCTTCTTAATACTTCGCCTGCAAACTTGATACCTTTACCTTTATATGGTTCAGGAGTACGTAACGAGCGTATTTTTGCCGCTACCTGGCCTATCAGTTGCTTATCGTTTGATTCCAGAATGATGGTTGGGTTTTTACCCTTATCAGCAGTAGTTGAAACTTTAATTTCTTTTGGTAACTCAAACACATAGTGGTGAGAGTAACCTAATACAAGGTCTAATGTGTTACCGGTATTGGTTGCGCGGTAACCCACACCTACCAGTTCCTGTACAATTTTGTAACCTGTAGTTACGCCAACAACCATATTGTTTATCAATGAACGGTATAAACCGTGCAATGCTTTGTGGCGTTTTTGCTCAGTTGGGCGCTGAACCAATAGTTCGCTACCTTCCTGTACAATTTTTATATCGGTGTCAACCGCTTGATGCAATTCACCGTTAGGGCCTTTTACAGTTACTACATTATCATCAGATACTGTAATTGTAACGCCTGCAGGTATTGCAATTGGTGATTTTCCTACTCTTGACATTGCTTAATTCCTCCTATTAATATACGTAGCATAAAACCTCACCACCAACATTTAACTGCTTAGCTTCTTTATCGGTCATTACACCTTTTGAAGTTGACAGGATGGCGATACCTAAACCATTTAACACACGCGGCATGGTATCCATACCTGCGTATCTGCGTAAACCTGGGCGGCTTATGCGCTCAATTGAACGGATAGCTGGAATTTTAGTTATTGGATGGTACTTTAAAGCCACTTTAATTGTGCCTTGCGGACCGTTATCCTCAAACTTATAGTTTGCAATGTAACCTTTGTCAAAAAGAACTTTAGTGATCTCTTTTTTAAGGTTCGATGCAGGAATTTCAACAACCCTGTGGTTGGCTTTAATAGCATTCCTTACTCGTGTAAGATAATCTGCGATTGGATCTGTATTCATTATTTATTGTTTGTGACGATGGTTTCCTTCCCGGCCTTCCGGGCGACCTTTCATCGGTTAATTCTTTATTGAGTATTAAGTAGTAAGTATCAGGTATCAAGACTATAATTATCTTGCTACTTGATACTAATTACTTGCTACTATATTTTTACCAAGAAGCCTTTTTAACCCCTGGGATCTTGCCTTCTAAAGCCATTTCGCGGAAAGTAACACGCGAAATGCCGAATTGACGCATATAACCACGTGGGCGGCCAGTTAATTTGCAACGGTTGTGCAATTTTACAGCAGATGATGCTTTAGGCAATGCATCTAATGCAACCCAGTCACCAGCTTCTTTTAACGCTGCTCTTTTCTCAGCATATTTAGCTACTAATTTGGCACGTTTTACTTCGCGTGCTTTTACGCCTTCTTTAGCCATTGTTAGTTGGAGTTTGATTTTTAAATGGTAAACCAAATTGTTTTAAAAGCTCTAACGCTTCAACATCATTAGTTGCCGAGGTTACAAAGGTAATATCCATACCTTGTATTTTGTTAATTTTATCAATGTTGATCTCAGGGAAGATAATTTGTTCGGTAATACCTAAAGTATAATTACCTCTTCCGTCAAAACCTTTATCATTGATACCTTTGAAATCGCGGATACGTGGCAGAGCTACAGAGATCAAACGATCAAGGAACTCATACATGGTATTGTCGCGCAAAGTAACGCGTACACCTACCGGCATGTTTTTACGCAATTTGAAGTTAGAGATATCCTTTTTAGATTTTGATGATACTGCCAACTGACCGGTAATTGTAGTTAACTCGGTAATGGTGTTCTCAATCAGTTTCTTATCGGTAGTAGCACCGCCAACACCCTGGTTGATGGCTATCTTCTCCAATTTAGGAACCTGCATTACGCTTTTGTACTGAAATTTGTCTTTCAGGGTAGTACGTATCTCTTCCTTATATTTTGATTTTAATCTTGGTGTGTAAGCTGACTCGGCCATTACTTAATTTCCTCCCCTGATTTTTTTGCAACTCTAACTAATTTACCGGCATCGTTTTTCTTACGGCCAACGCGTGTTGCTGCTCCTGTTTTAGGATCAACCAGCGCCAGGTTTGAAATATGTATAGCAGCTTCCTGCTTTACAATACCGCCATTAGGGTTAGCTGCATTTGGTTTAGTGTGTTTAGATACCATGTTGGCACCTTCAACAATAGCACGATTTTTATCAACTATTATTTCCACAATTTTGCCTTGTGATCCTTTTGAATCGCCGGCTATTACTTTAACTAAATCTCCTTTACGGATCTTTAATTTAATTGCTCTGTTTTTCTTTTCCATGTTACAATACCTCCGGTGCTAATGATACAATTTTCATAAATTGTTTCTCACGCAATTCTCTTGCAACAGGGCCGAAGATACGTGTGCCTCTCGGCTCATCCTGGTTGTTCAATAAAACAGCCGCATTATCGTCAAAACGGATATATGAACCGTCTTTTCTGCGAATCTCTTTTTTGGTTCTAACCACTACGGCTTTTGATACTGTACCTTTTTTAATGTTACCTGATGGCAGCGCGCTTTTTACAGTTACTACTATCTTGTCACCTATTGAGGCATATCTTTTACCGGTACCGCCTAACACACGGATCACTAAAACTTCTTTAGCTCCGCTGTTGTCAGCTACATTTAATCTTGATTCCTGTTGTACCATCTTATTTAGCTCTTTCTAAAATTTGAACTAATCTCCAATTTTTATTCTTGCTCAGCGGACGAGTTTCCATAATCAATACGGTATCACCAACACCACAAGTGTTAGCTTCGTCATGTGCCATAAACTTGGTAGTTTTCTTTACGAACTTACCATAGATCGGGTGCTTCACCTTCCGCTCAACAGCTACAACAATAGATTTCTCCATTTTATTGCTAACTACCAGACCGGTACGTGTTTTTCTTAAATTTCTTTCCATTTTTCTCGACGCGTAAAAAATTAATTTTGTTCAGAAGCTTTCGCCGCTTTACGCTTTGTTAATTCAGTATTTAAGCGAGCGATCTCCTTGCGTACTTTTGTTATACGGCTTGGATTTTCTATGGCCGAAACCGCGTGAGCAAATTTAAGTTTGGTAAGGTTCGCCCTTTCCTCGCCCAATTTTGCTACCAACTCTTCAGTTGCGAGCTCTAAAATTTCTGAGTTCTTCATTTTTTTGTTAGTTTTTTGAGTTGTTAGTTCTAAGCTTCCTTTATCCAAACTGATAACTGCAAACTCAAAACTGCTAACTACTTGTTTATGCTTCTACGTAGTCTTTACGTACTACAAATTTTGTTTGTACCGGCAACTTCTGGGCTGCAAGGCGTAAAGCCTCTTTAGCAATTTCCAGTGATACGCCTTCTGCTTCAAAAATGATCCTACCGGGGCGAACTACCGCTACCCAATATTCCGGCGCACCTTTACCTTTACCCATACGTACCTCTGCAGGTTTTTTGGTTACAGGCTTGTCAGGGAAAATCCTGATCCAAACCTGTCCTTCACGTTTCATGAAACGTGTCACAGCAATACGGGCAGATTCTATCTGGCGGCTGGTTATCCAGGCTGCTTCCAGTGATTTAACACCGAAAGATCCGAATGAAAGTTCAGTGCCACGGGTGGCTAAACCTTTCATCCTGCCTTTTTGCATCTTTCTGAACTTCGTTCTTTTTGGCTGTAGCATTTTATTAAGCTTGTAATATCTGTTAAGATATTTATTCTACATTATTTATTATCTCTTGGCCGGACAGCCGGGACGACTACCGCCACCACCACGATTTGGCCCACCCGGACGGTTGTTACCACCGCCACGGTTGTTTGGGTTACTGCCTGGGGCACCACCGCCGCTTCTGCCGCGATCGCCACCACCTGCACCACCTCTGCGGTCACCACCGCCTCTTCTGTCACCTCTGTCGCCGCCGCGCTCATTGCTGAAACCTGCTGCGCCTTCAGGGCGTCCACCTTTACCGCTTGCGCTGCTTGTGCCACCAATGTTTGGAGACAAGTCGCGTTTGCCGTAAACCTCACCTTTGCAAATCCATACTTTAACACCTATTTTACCATAGGTAGTTAAAGCTTCGGCTAATGCGTAATCAATATCAGCGCGGAAGGTATGTAACGGAATCCTTCCTTCTTTATATTGCTCACTACGCGCCATTTCCGCACCGCCTAAACGGCCTGACGTCATGATCTTGATACCCTCTGCACCCATTCTCATGGTTGAAGCGATAGTAGTTTTCATTGCACGACGGAAAGAGATACGCGCTTCCAGTTGTTTGGCCACGCCTTCTGCAACTAATTGTGCATCCAGCTCAGGGCGTTTTATCTCGAAAATGTTGATCTGAACTTCCTTTTTAGTAAGTTTTTTCAACTCTTCTTTTATCTTGTCAACTTCGGCACCACCTTTACCTATAACAATACCCGGACGGGCAGTGTGTATAGTTACAGTTATGCGTTTTAATGTACGCTCAATAACAACTTTGGCTACACCGCCTTTGTTGATACGGGCTGATAAGTATTTGCGGATCTTTTCGTCCTCAACTAATTTATCGGAGTAGTTGTTGCCACCGAACCAGTTAGAATCCCAACCTCTGATGATTCCTAATCTGTTACCTATTGGATGTGCTTTTTGTCCCATTTCCTAATTAGTTGTTTTCATTTTTACTATCAACAATAAGCGTTACGTGGTTTGAACGCTTGCGTATACGGTATCCGCGACCTTGTGGTGCAGGGCGTAATCTCTTAGCCATACGGCCACCACCCACAGAAACCTCTTTTACAAACAAACCGCTGTCTTCAACACGTTTGCCTTCGTTTTTTGCTTCCCAGTTTTTAATGGCTGATAACAAAAGTTTCTCTACACGAATAGCAGCTTCTTTGTTAGTAAATTTTAATATATATAACGCTTTCTCAACGTTAACACCACGTATCAGGTCAACCACCAAACGCATTTTGCGTGGTGAAGTTGGACAGTTCTGTAGTTTTGCAACAGAAGCGCCACCTACTTCGGCTTTAGCAGCTTCCTTTTGTTGCCTGATCAATACAGACTTTTTAATTTTTGTTGTTGCTTCCATTGCCTGTTATTTTTTCTTTTCTGCGTGACCGCGGAATGTACGGGTTGGTGCAAATTCTCCCAACTTGTGTCCAACCATGTTTTCTGTTACGTACACAGGGATAAATTTATTACCGTTGTGTACTGCGAATGTATGACCAACGAAATCCGGAGAAATCATGGAACGACGAGACCATGTCTTTACTACTGATTTTTTATTCGATTCATTCAAGGTCAGAACTTTTCTGTCCAGGTTATGATCAATATACGGTCCTTTTTTTACTGAACGAGCCATTATTTTTTCCTTCTTTCGATGATATAACGATCTGATGTTTTCTTTTTGTCGCGGGTTTTGTAGCCTTTAGCTAATAAACCTTTACGAGAGCGTGGATGACCACCTGATGCACGGCCCTCGCCACCACCCATAGGGTGATCTACCGGGTTCATTGCAACACCTCTAACTCTTGGTCTGCGACCCAACCAGCGTTTTCTACCTGCTTTACCTAATACTTCGTTCGCTTTCTCGCCGTTTGATACGGTGCCGATAGTTGCTAAACAAGTAGCCAGGATCATGCGGGTTTCGCCAGAAGGCAATTTAATGATAGCATATTTACCATCGCGAGCTGAAAGCTGCGCGTAAGTACCTGCTGAACGTGCTATTGTACCGCCTTGACCCGGATTCAATTCAATGTTATGTATAATTGAACCTAATGGGATAGTTTTTAGTGGTAAAGTATTACCAACTTCCGGTGCAACATTCTCGCCCGATAAAACAGTTTGTCCAACTGTTAAACCTTCAGGAGCTATCATGTATCTTTTCTCGCCGTCAACATAGTGTAGCAAAGCTATACGTGCTGAACGGTTTGGATCATATTCAATTGTAGCAACAGTTGCGGGGATGTCAAACTTATTACGTTTAAAATCGATCAATCTGTATAACTGCTTGTGACCACCACCTAAGTAGCGCATGGTCATTTTACCGCTATTGTTACGACCGCCTGATCTCGTGTTTACAGAAACTACTAACGACTTTTCTGGTACGTTTGTAGTAATGTCAGAGTTATCAGCACCTACTCTGAAGCGGGTACCCGGCGTAACCGGTTTAAATCTTTTTACTGCCATCTCCTTATTTATATATTGCTATAAAAATCTATTGTTTCACCGTCTTTCAACGTAACAACCGCTTTCTTCACTGTAGCAGCACGACCAGATACCGGCCCGGCTTTAGTATTGCGAGTTTTTAGTTTTCCAACGTACCTCATGGTATTTACAGCTGTAATGTTAACGCCATACATGGCTTCAATAGCTGATTTAATCTGAATCTTGTTAGCTTTTGGATGAACCAGGAAAGCGTAACGGTTAAGCTTATCAGTTAACTGAGTAACTTTTTCAGTAAGTAAGGGTTTTCTTAAAATTTCCATATTACTTAGCTAATGCTTCCTCCAAAACTTTAACAGCACCTGTAGTTAACAAAAGCTTGCCTGCGTTTAACACATCGTATGTGTTTAACTGATCGGCGGTAATAACTTTCGCTTTTTTCAAGTTTCTGCTTGATAAATACACATTGTTATTTGCTGCAGGCAATACTAATAATGTTCTCACATCAGTAGCTTGCAGATCAGCAACCATCTGTATATAGCTTTTAGTTTTGACAGCGTCAAAATTAAAATCCTCTAAAACTATAATGTTGCTGTCTTTTGCTTTGTATGATAAGGCAGAGTAACGAGCCAGCGTTTTAAGTTTTTTGTTCAACTTAAAGCTGTAATCGCGCGGCTGCGGACCGAATACACGGCCACCACCATTAAACAATGGAGATTTTACGCTACCGGCACGTGCACCGCCTGTACCTTTTTGTTTATATAATTTGCGGGTTGAACCTGCTATCTCATTACGCTGTTTAGCTTTATGAGTACCTTGACGTTGGTTAGCTAAAAACTGCTTAACGTCCAGATAGATTGCATGATCATTGGGCTCAATACCGAAAATAGCTTCAGGAAGTTGCACCTTGGCACCTGTTTCTTTACCTGATACATTTAATACTTTAACTTCCATCTTATTTATCCACTATTACCATTGAACCTTTGGCTCCAGGGATAGAACCTTTAACTACTATAAGATTTTGATCAGCATAAACTTTCAAAACTTCTAAGTTTTGAACCTTTACTCTCTCATTACCCATTTGGCCCGCCATACGCATTCCCTTGAATACGCGAGATGGCCATGATGAAGCACCCAAAGAACCCGGAGCACGTAACCTGTTGTGCTGACCGTGAGTTTGCATACCCACACCGCCAAAACCATGACGTTTTACCACACCCTGAAAACCTTTACCTTTTGAGGTACCAACCACATCAACAAAATCCCCTTCGGCGAAAATCTCAACGGTAACAGTGTCACCTAAAGATTTTTCGTCTTCAAAAGACTTAAATTCAACTAACTTACGTTTTGGGGTTGTTCCGGCTTTTTGGAAGTGTCCTTTTAACGGACCTGAGGTGTTTTTCTCTTTTTTCTCACCGTAGGCTAACTGTACGGCAGAATACCCGTCTGTATCAACAGACTTGATTTGTGTTACCACGCAAGGGCCAGCTTCGATAACGGTACAAGGGATATTTTTCCCTGTGCCATCGAATATGCTGGTCATACCTACTTTTTTACCAATTATTCCTGACATTTTAATATTTTTTGTTGCCCATCGAAGCAGTAGGGCTTCGTTCAAGGCATGTTATCCCCGTTAAGGGACGGCAAAGATAGATATTTTACATTAAATGTCAAATACTTAGTGAGTTATTTTTTTATAAATATTTAAGGGGGGTTTGCGGCATTATTTCGGCCTTAAAATCTCACGCAATTCGTCAACCACAAAACTTTAAAGGATTGTTTTAACTTTATGGCATATGAACTTTTATACACGCAAATGGGTAAAACCAGAAGACCTTAACGCGCATAACACACTGTTTGGCGGCCGGTTGATGGCCTGGATAGACGAAGAGGCGGCTATTTACACAACTATACAGCTCGGGACAAATGCGGTGGTTACGAAATTTATTTCGGAAATAAATTTCGTAAACTCGGCCAAGCAAGGCGATATTGTTGAGTTGGGGATAAAAGCCATACGTTTTGGGCGTACATCTTTAACGCTCACCTGCGAGGTGCGAAACAAAATCTCGCAGAAAACCATCCTCACTATTGATAAGATAGTTTTTGTAGCTGTTGACGCTGAAGGCAAACCAGTTCCACATGGCCGCACGGAGATTATTTACACCGATGAAAGACTTAGGGAGTAATCTACTCCATCATTAACCTCCGTATCAACTCGGCGCTTTGCTTTTTGCCTTCTTCTAACCTGTCATTAAAGAAAGTCTGAACCTGGTTAAAGTGTTTTTTGTACCCTTCCATATCGCCATATCCTATTATTGACGACCACTCGCGCACGGCTGAATGAAACTCCAAGTCATCTCCGCGAATGGTTTTATCGTACAGCGCCGCTTGTATAGACTCTTCAAGCAACTCATCGTTTTTAAATAGATACTCTGCAATGCCCAAACGCAAACGAAAAGGAGGCGTTTGCCCAATAAGGTTATCATAAGGATTAACACCCAAATGGTACCAGGCATCAACCATACTTAATATACTTAAATGTGAGTTAGGCTTTTGTTTATCATGGTTTTGCGATAGCGAGAACTCCTTCATTACCTTATCGCTTAGCATAATTGGCTTGCGACTTTCATGGAAGACAAAATCGCGTGCCCGGTAAAGGCGTTTGCGGAAGGTTTCTTCTTCCTCCTGTATCATCAGCTTAAACAGTTCTGATTCTGACACAGCGTATTGCCTCACCTGCTGCCGGGCATAAGGATTCATTATAGCCAAACCGGCATATACGTGGGCCTTATAGCTGAATATACGCAGCGTGGTTAATATCTTAACATTATCAATACCACCTATATAGGAGGCGTTTTCCCACGGGAAGAATCCTGCCGACATCCATGCAGTACCCATGCTTTCAAAACCTACGTGTGTAACAGCTTGTGTATCGGCAACTATTTTATCATGCTCGTGGTAGTCGGCCAGTTCTACAACTTTGGATCCTATGGCGTTAAACAGTTCCAGCATCTGCTGTCGGGCGGGTTCATCAGCCCGGTGTGGTATCAATATCAGCGTCTGTCCTTTGGGCTCAAAGGCAGGACCATGCATGCCATGGAAGGTAACAATTTGTGCTTCGGCCGGCAGATACTTTTCGAAAGCAGCTATCTCAGGTGTTTTTACAGACGTTTGGCCCGCTACGATGGCACCCGGCTTAGTAAAAGGAGCTAACTCGGCTACAACGGCATCCAGCTTTTCGGCTTCCACGGAGTAGATCACCAGGTCGCTTGCTTCAACAACTTCACGCCCCCCTTTAAGCACAGCTATGTTGTATGGCATCAGTTCCTGCTCAAGCCTTAATTGATTGGCGGGCAGATCGCAGCCACAAACCGTGTAGCCCGCTTTTGCAAAAGCTTTGGCGTACAAGCGCCCCATGTCGCCCAAACCAATAATACCGATATTCATGCTGCTAATATAACTATGGTTATGTATATGTGGCTAATATTAGCGGGTACAAAAGAAAAAGTGATAATAAAAGCTATTTTTGAGTGTTTTTAAAGGAGCATTATATAATTTTATAATCATGATATCTACCTTCAGGTTTAAATTTAATATTGTCTTTGCAGTTATATGTTTAAGTGTGGCGTTCGCTAACGCACAGGATACTGTAAGGAAAGCCACCTCAAAACCGGCTGGCAAGCCTGTCGTTACCGCGGCAAAACCGGTAACAAGCGGCGTACCTATTAACCCCAAGACGGGCAGGCCCTACAGCAAGTGGGGATACGGCACACAAGCAAAAACAACACAGCCTCAAAAAGCCGACATTACTACAGCCCCTGCAGTTGCACAACCTGCCACACCTGTTGTAACCGACAAAAGCCTGAACGGACAATATAAATACTTACTTACCAAAGTATACAACTATCAGCAACCATTTGTAGCTGCTTTTTGGAAGAACGTGCGCGATTCACTTAACAGCAGCCGTCAGCAGCTTAAGGCAGCTGATGAGAAGCTTACTGTAAGTAATCAATCTGTTAGTGAGCTGAAAAGCGATGTTAGTGCAAGCCAAACCGAACTTTCCAATGCAGATTCGGTTGATTTTTTTGGTATATCGTTTTCTAAGAATGGGTGCCCGAGCAGTCGACGAGCGCGATCATCGTCCCCCACCCCGAGGCGAAATATTTTGTCGTCTAAACCCTGCCGACAGTTGG
>CBFGNU010000063.1:0-15183 GCA_965650195.1 uncultured Mucilaginibacter sp.
CAAAAGGCTGAAACATATATTGCTTCAGCCTTTTGTTTTTACCTATTTTGCCTGTGCCAATGAGAATACCCAGTTTACTATTTGCTTAGCCTGATCCGGCTTAAGCGCGGGATGCGGAGGCATTGCCACATCACCCCAAACACCGCTACCTCCATTTATAATCTTTTGAGACAGTTTAGTTGCGTTGACCGCGTTATGCTGATATTTTTTTGCCACTTCAGCAAAAGCCGGGCCGATGGATTTCTCCTCAGTCTTATGACAAGCAGGGCAATCCAAACTCATCATTAAAGCTCTGCCGGGAGCATTAAGTTTAGCCGTATTCGCGGCAGCCACAACCGCCTGACTGCTTCCCGCAATCACATTTGTACTTTGGCTTTTGCCGGTGCCTGTGGCATCACTAGCTGTTACAGAAACGGTGTAATTTCCTTTTGCTGTGTAAGTGTAAGTTAGTTTGGGCACTGTAGTTACACGTTTAATTCCGTTACCCAGGCTCCAGTTGTACCGTACTATTTTATTATTTTCTGCATCAGTAGCTTTTGCTGTGAAAGTAACCGTAAAAGGTATATTACCCGCAGGTTTGCTAGCGTTTATAGCAGTTACTTGCGGAGCTACATTTCCGGCACTATAATCAATTCTGGAAATTGCCGCATCCGGATTTTTAGCAAACCAACCGTTACCATACTCAAGTATGTATAACTTTCCATCGGGTCCAACCTCCATATCAACCGGTGCGTTAAACTTGGTGCTCTCCATAAACGGCTCCATATTATCATAATCACCTTCCGGTGTTAAGGTCACAGCTTTTACCCAGCCGCGAACCCATTCATAAATAAGCAATTTGCCATTATAATATGTAGGCAAGCCTGGCTTCGTATACCGGTCGCCATAATATACAGGGCCGGCCATTGCGGTACGACCGCCTGTTCCTGTTTGAGGGAAGTCAGCGGATACTACATAAGGATACCATATAAACGCGGGTTGAGCCGGTGGAAGTACTGTTAAGCCGGTATTATTACGAGAATTGTTGATTGGCTTTAAAGGATCAAATGCCGCGCCCGATTTGCCTGTGGCATAGTCATAATCACGGTAAGCCAGATTTGGGCCGATAAATAATGGCCAGCCAAAGTTGCCTGCTTTACGCGCCTGGTTAACTTCATCATATCCTTTGGGCCCACGTGTAGCCATGCTATCCGCCTGAGCATCCGGTCCAACCTCGCCCCAATATAAAAATCCTGTTTTTGGATCAATGGAGATACGGTAAGGGTTACGATTACCCATTACGTAAATTTCAGGGCGTGTTTTAGCTGTTCCTTTCGCAAAAAGGTTGCCATCCGGAATTTCATAGGTGCCGTCAGGTTTAATTTTGATGCGAAGAATTTTACCCCGCAGGTCATTGGTATTACCAGCCGCTCTTCGGTCATCATTAACTTCGAACCCCGGGCGCTGATCCAGCGGAGCAAATGAGTTAGTGTTTGGCGATCCCTTAGGTACATTTTCCTCATCAAATGGCGAAGTATTATCCCCCGTAGATAAGAATAACTCATGGTCTTTGCCAAACGCGATTGAGCCGCCTGTGTGGCAACAGGTTTCGCGGTCTGTTTTAACTTCCAAAATCCTTTTCTCGCTCTTAAGATCAAATACATTATTCTTAAAAGTAAAACGCGATAGATAATTAACAGGTTTATTGTCAGGGCTTGCCGGGCTGTAGTAAACGTATAAATAATTGTTGGTTTTAAAATCAGGGTCAAGTTGTATCCCTAATAAACCGTCCTCTATAGGGTGAGTGGCTTTTTTTAGCTCTTTAAAATATACGTCGAGTTTAGCTACCTGTGTTAAGGCTTTTGTTGCCTGGCTATATTTTAAGATCTCTCCCCTACGCTGCACTATCAAAATATCCAGGTTAGGAAGAATAGCCATTTCAGTAGGCTCCGTAAATTTACCTACGGAAAGTATATTCTTACTAAAACGCGCTTCATCAGGAGCATGCTGTGCTTTCACTTTTGTATAGTCTAAAGCAGGATGATTCATAGCGTATTTAATGCCGCCCAATATGTGCTTAACCATTAGATCTTCGCTGTACGATTCCTTGGTATGTCCTAAACCTGTATAAAAAACTTTCCCGCCTTCAAATTCATGATACCAGGCTATTGGGTGGTTGGCTCCCATTTTAAAGCGATCACCTCTATTACCATCATAAGTAAGCGAAGACTCTTCAAGGTTGATAAGCACCTTAACACTTTTGTTAAATAGTTTGTAATGGTACCATTCATCCCTGCGTTTCCACTCAGTTGGCAACATGCTGGTAGAAGGATGGTTTTTATCAAGCACAGTCATTGTAGCCATTTGTTGAGCCGGATGAAAGGAAAAATATCCTCCAATCATGCGACCATACCAGCGCCAGTCATATAATGCATCAGCGGCAGCATGTATGCCTACAAAGCCGCCCCCTGCCTGAATATATCTTTGCAGGTCAACGCGTTGGTATGGGTTTAAGAAATCACCTGTTGTGCTTACGAAGATAACCGCGTCATATTTTTTTAAGTTGTTCTCAGCTATTTTCCCTGCGTCTGATGATGTATCAACTGCAAAGTTGTTCTCCTGTCCGATTTTCATAATAGCCTGCGCCGCCGCAGGTCTGGAATCATGGGCATAGGCCGCCACTTTGGTAAAAACCAACACCCTTTTTTGTGCAGATGCTGTAAACGCCGAAACGATTACCAATAGCGATGCCGCTTTAACTACATGCGAAAATTTTAAATCCATATTTACTTTGATCTATAAACGGTTTGTCAAGCGAATATATCATCGCTGACAGGACAAATATGCAATATTTGTATATAAGTATGCAATACTAATTGTGTTAACGTAACAAACCTGGTAAAGGTTTAATTCAACTTAAAACAACATATTTGCACAATGGTAATAAGTATTTTAGGCTGCGGATGGTATGGCAAGGCATTGGCTATTGAACTCATTAAAAAAGGCATAACAATAAAGGGATCATCTACATCTGTCGAAAAAATACCATTGCTTGAGACGGACGGTATATGCCCTTATCTTATCAATCTATCGCAGGAAAATAAAGTAATTGAAGATGATTTTTTTGCTTGCGATGTCTTATGGATAAGTATTCCACCTAAGGCACGTGCCGGTAAGGGTTTAGAATACTTAACGCAGATAAAAGAATTGGTTAGTATTATAAAGCAATATAATATTAAACAAGTGGTGTTCGTCAGCTCAACAGGGGTTTATGGGGATAGTAATACCGTTGTAACTGAATTGGATGAACCCAATCCGGACAGTGAGTCGGGCAAAATTTTGTTTGAAGGGGAAGGTATATTGAAACGGGAAACCAGTTTTACAACCACTATTATACGTTTTGCCGGCTTAATAGGCCCCGGGCGCGATCCGGGAAGGTTTTTTGCAGGTAAAACGGATATTCCAAACGGCCATGCGCCCGTCAATCTTGTCCACTTAACAGATTGTTTAGGTATAAGCTGCGCGATAATAGAAAAACAAGGCTTCGGACATATCTATAACGCCACCGCTCCGCAGCATCCTTCAAGGGCAGAATTTTATACCAAAGCTGCTGAACGCTCCGGTCTAGAGAAGCCGCAATTCATCCACGAAAAAAACAATTGGAAAACAGTTGAAAATGTAAACGTCCCCAGGCTATTGCAATATACTTATAAGGTAAGTTTAACAGAATAGCGGCAGGCCGGTACGCCCACCGCTAAAGGAAATATTATCTGCTCGCGTTAACTATCGCGATAGCTTCTTTTGTAGACTCAGTTAGTTCAGCATATTTTTTACCGTCCATAACATCTTTGCTTACCAGTTGGCTACCCATGCCAACAGCACATACACCTGCTTTGAACCAGCCGCCAATACTCTCTTTAGTTAGCTCAACACCGCCGGTTGGCATAAATAGTAAGTTAGGGAATAACACTTTTATACTTGATAAAAATGCCGGACCCAATATATTACCAGGAAACAACTTAATAACTTTCGCACCCAGGTTTTCGGCTCTGATAACTTCTGACGGTGTCATGCAGCCAGGTACCCAAAGCAAACCATTCTTTTCTGATACCTCTACAACCTCTTCCACCAATCCCGGGCTGATGATGTAATCTGCACCAGCATCGGCAAAGGCCTGGGCAGCTTTAGCATCTTTAATTGTACCAACACCGAGGTACATTCCGCCTAATTCTTTATCGCAAACCTCGCGTAGTTTTACAAAGTTTCTGAGAGCGGCTTCGCCGCGGTTGGTGTATTCAATGGTTTTTACACCTGCAGCGTACAGGGCACGTAAAATATCTACGCTAACTTCTTCATCCTGATGAAAAAACAAAGGCAATATGCCCTGCTCCTGTATCAGTTTTAATATGGTGGCTTTTTTATCCATGTTTATTTAACCGGTTAATTTTTATGTGATTTACGGATGGTAAAAGTAGAAAACAAATATTAAAACGCCACGGTCAAGTCGGCATTACTTGCAATTTGTTTACGAAAACGTTAGCGGCAACTTTTCAGCTAAAAAGCTTCCTATTTATTTAGGTTTAATGTAGTTTTGGTGACTTTGATAAAAAGCAACCAATTTGGTCTAATATTCATTTTCAAATTAAATATATAAATAACGATGTCTAAAAAAGTCGTAACCCTTGGAGAGATAATGTTGAGGTTATCAACTCCTGATTTTAAGAGATTTGTACAGTCTGACAGCCTTGACGTTACTTACGGTGGCGGCGAAGCTAACGTATCCGCAGCCCTTTGCAATTACGGTCTGAACGGCGTGTTTGTATCAAAGGTGCCTAACAATGCTATCGGTCAATCTGCTATTAACCACTTGCGCCGCTACGGTGTTGATACACAGTTTGTGGCACGCGGCGGCGACCGCTTAGGGATTTACTTTTTAGAAACAGGCGCATCAATGCGTGCTTCACAGGTTATTTATGACCGTGCAGGTGCTTCTATTGCTGATGTTGATGCCAGTGAGTTTGATTTTGATAAAATATTTGAAGGAGCAGATTGGTTCCATACCACCGGTATCACACCTGCCTTAAGCGATAAAGCTGCGGCACTTACTTTAGCTGCCCTTAAAGCTGCAAAAGCAAAAGGCGTTACTACCAGTATCGACCTTAACTTCCGTAAAAAATTATGGAGCAAAGAAAAAGCCCGCGTAGTAATGACCGAGCTTTGCCAGTATGTTGATGTTTGTATAGGCAACGAGGAAGATGCTGATACAACTTTGGGCTTTACAAGCGAAGGTACTGATGTAACCAAGGGCGAATTGAACCTAGACGGCTACAAAAGCGTTTTCAAGCAAATGAAAGAGAAGTTTGGCTTTAAATATATAGCCTCTACCCTACGCGAAAGCCACAGTGCTTCTGACAACGGATGGAGCGCTTTGGTATATGATGGCAACGAGTTCTATCACTCTAAACAATACGAAGTGCGTATAGTTGACCGCGTTGGTAGCGGCGACTCTTTCGCGAGCGGGTTTATATTTGGTTTGGTCACCGGTATGGCTTTGGGTGATGCCGCCGAATTTGGCGTAGCAGCTTCCGCTTTGAAACACACCATTCCTGGCGACTTGAACCACGCTACTCTGAACGAGGTTAAAGAGCTGGTTAAAGGTGACGGATCAGGCCGTGTACAACGATAGTTATTAGATCATGGTTCATAGTTCATGGCGCAATCGGCTATGATCTATGAACCATCAACCATGAACTAAACAACATGATATTAGACACACTAAATAACGGCGATAAGTACTACAGCCTGCACCCTAACTTTAAGGTTGCCTTTGATTATCTTAACTCGACCGACCTAAACGCGCTTGAGGTGGGTAAGTTTGAGATAGCACCCGGCGTTAAAGCCATCGTATCAGACAGTGAGGGAAAAGCTGCCGAGGTTGCTTTGCAGAAGTTTGAGTGCCACAACAAGAATATTGATATACAGGTTTGTATCCGTGGCAACGAAACTATTGGCTGGAAACCCCGCCAGGATTGTACCATTGCAAAAGGCGAGGGCTACAACGAAGAAAAAGACGTTACTTTTTTTGACCACACGCCTGATATGTACTTTGGAATGAAAGACGGGCAGTTTGTTATCTTCTATCCGGAAGATGTACATGCCCCTATGATTGGCCAGGGTCTCATCAAGAAGATGGTTGTTAAGGTGGCAATATAGCACGTTAAAATTATTAGGTTAAAAGGCTCGCATTTTGTGGGCCTTTTTTGTTATTTCGAGGTGATCCAAAAAATATGCGTCACAGAGAAAAAACATCAAACTCGTTTATATAAGAAATTGATTATCAATAAATTATATCTTTTACATGAAACTACTTATTCGTCAGGAAGTTTAGCTACAAAATTATCATAACTGTCTGATTATAACCATGTTGTAAAATCGCAAAATAGGTGACTTTTCTGCGTTTTTTGGATCACTTTGGATCACTTTGGATCACCCTGGATCAGGTAAATATTGCAGCCGAAAACAAAAAAGGGCCGCAGAAACTGCGACCCTAATATCTAATCTCTTCCCAATAGTTATCGGGACAAAAATTTCTATTTTTTTCCCTTTACCTGCTGTTGCTGGCGCATCATTTCTTCCATTTTGGCAGCAAAGCCCGATTTCTTTTTGGTACTTTCAGGTTTCTTTTTATTCTCCTGTATCTGCGCATGGATCTTCTTATCATCTACCATCAACCTGATGATGTATTGTTGCAAGAAGGTGAACATGTTGGCCAGAAAGTAATAATAGTTCAAACCTGCCGGGTAAGCATTAAGCGCACCTAAGAATATAATTGGTGTTATATAGCCAATATATTTCATCTGACCGGTAACGCCCGATATCTGATTGTTAAAATAAGTGTAAATAAGTGTTGATATGGTCATCAAAACGCACATCAAACTTAAGTGGTTGCCTATAAACGGAAGGGTAAAACCAAATTGAATGAAAGGATCATACGTAGAAAGGTCATGCATCCACAAAAAGCTTTCGCCCCTTAGCTCAAACAAACTCGGAAAGAACCTGAAAAATGCGATAACTATTGGCATTTGCAATATTAACGGCAAGCATCCTCCCAGCGGGTTTACGCCCGCCTTCTTATATATTTTCAGCGTCTCTTGCTGTAGCAATGTTGGGTTGTCCTCTCCTACTTTACCCTTTATCTCGTCTATTTCCGGCTTAAGCACGCGCATTTTAGCCATTGACAGGTATGATTTATAAGTAAGAGGCGATAAAACCACTTTTAATATTACGGTAAGTGCCAAAATAATTAAGCCATAGCTCCAGTTAAACTTTTCAAGAAACTGAAACACCGGTAATACCGCAAAACGGTTGATATATTTAAGCGGCCCCCAACCTAAATTTATTTGTTTTTCCAAATCGTAACCTTGTTTTTGCAGCAGATCAAATTTGTTGGGGCCAAAATAAAATTCCATCGGGAACGAACCATCCACATCGCGGTTTACCGCAAGGGTAGCTTTCATGTTTTTAATATCAACATGATCTGCCGTATCCATGCTCACCGCCATGTTGGCTTTGCTGATACCTTTTTTTGCTATTAATACGCTCGAAAAGAAATGCGCCTTAAAAGAAACCCATTGTATCTTATGATCTGCAACTTCTTTAGCGTCGTCTTTGGTTTCACTTAACCAATCTACACCATCGTCAAATGTGTTATAATAAACCGTAGAATACTGACGCTCCAGGTTCATATCCATTTCCTGTTTTTTGGCGCTGCTCTCCCAGTTTAAATTAAAGATGCTACTGTTAGCAACCACATTATCAAGGCCTACCGGTTTAACGGTAAAACCAACTTTGTAGCCCTCGCCTTTCAATGAATATATATAATCAATATACTGTGTTGGGCTGTAGCTCAAGCGCAACGTTATCGATGCAGAATCATGCGCGGCAACCTGTAGGTTGGTGGCAGTTGTAGTAAAGTACCTGTCGTTAGTGTTTACAATAGTAGATCCTGCTGTAATTGTACTGCCAAACTTATTGTCAGTGCCATCAAATAAAATAAGCGGCTTTTTATCAAACGTTTTAAAGTTCTTCAACTCGGCCGAATAGATGCGCCCGCCGCGAGTACTCAATTTTATGCGAATGTCTTTATTCTCCAAAGTGATCAGTTGTTCACTTCCGGCTAATGATGCTCCGAAAGGGCTTTTTAACGCTGCTGAATCAATTGCAGGTTTCGCAACAGTATCTGCGGCTGTGTGTACAACGGCCGTAGCTGGAGCCACCTTACCGGCCTTTTTTAACGAGTCCAGGTGTACCCGCTGTTTTTCTTTTTGGATCTCAGCGTCCGTCGGTTTCATTAAATAAACCGAACCGGCAATGATGATCATGATCAGGAATAATCCTGTAAACGTATTTCTATCCATTATTTGCTTATGTTGTTATGATCTTTTTTTATTGATGATGTTACAATCAATTATTGATCATCACTGTTAAATTTTCGTCTTTATTCCTCAAGTCTATACCACCCTCATAAATAGATTTTAAATTGGTAAGATAAAAAGCCCATCCGTTGGAACAGCCTAATCTTACATATTTTTTTGATCTGTCGTCTGTAGGGATATTATAATGCCTTAATTCAATAACCGTATAATCGCCATTCACAGTTAAATTTACATCAACCAGGCAATCGCCCTCAAAAGTGAATTGGATAAAATCCTTTCCGTTTACCGCTTTGATCATTCCGGGCATGGGGTCGGCAAACAAATACCAATACCATTTATAGGAACATCCGCCCATAACCGGCTCATCAGGCGCAAGTAAGTTGTTGGATTCATTATAAAACTCAGCCCTTTCTAAAAACCATTTCTTCAATTCGCCGGATTGTGTCCACGCATTGTAAATGGTTTTTAAACTTGCCTTAACAGCAATTCGCTTGGTGAATGAGGTCCAATCAAAATCCTCCATACAGTAAACTTCTATTTCTTGCGGGCATAAGCCATTGAAGCGGCGACAAAGTTAATAAAAAGTGGATGCGGATTAGCAACTGTTGATTTTAATTCGGGGTGGAACTGCGCGCCTACAAAAAACGGATGATTCTTTAATTCAACTATCTCTACCAGGTTATTTTGCGGGTTAAAACCAGAAGGTACCAGCCCTGCTTTTTCGTATTGGCTTAAGTAAGCATTATTAAACTCATACCTATGGCGGTGGCGCTCGCTTATATTCAGTTTGCCATATATGGCGGCTGCTTTGCTGCCTTTCTTAATATCGCATGGATAAGCCCCTAAACGCATGGTACCGCCTTTGTTTACTACCTTTTTCTGTTCTTCCATCATGGCAATAACAGGGTTAGGCGTATCCGGGTTCATTTCTGTACTGCTTGCACCTTCTAAGTGCAAAACATTACGGCCGAACTCTACAACCGCGCATTGCATACCCAGACAAATACCAAAAAATGGTATGTTATTTTCGCGCACATATTTAATAGCGGCAATCTTTCCTTCAAAACCCCGCTCGCCAAAACCCGGAGCTACTAATACACCATCTAACCCCTGCAGCTTCTCAATTGCGTTTTGAGGCGTTAACTCTTCCGATGGTATATACCTTACCTTCACTTTACACTCGTTTTTAGCGCCCGCATGTATAAACGATTCTATTATTGACTTGTAAGCATCAGGCAGTTCAACGTACTTACCCACCAGCCCAATGCAAACATCAGATGTAGGGTTTTTTAAGCGACCGAGAAAATCTTTCCAGTTTTCCAGATCAGGCTCAACCTTATGCTGCAGCTTTAATTTTGTTAATACCGTTTTATCCAATTGCTCTTTTAACATCAACAGCGGCACATCATAAATTGATGGCGCGTCTATTGATTCGATAACAGCATTGATGTTAACGTTACAGAACAAAGCGATCTTTTTCCGGAGATCCATATTTAAATGGTGCTCGGTACGGCAAACCAATATATCAGGCTGTATACCATACTCCAGCAACATTTTAACCGAGTGCTGGGTTGGTTTGGTTTTTAACTCGCCAGCGGCAGCCAAATATGGCACCAACGTAAGGTGAATAACTATACAATTACCAGATCCCGCTTCCCACTTAAACTGACGAACAGCTTCGATATAAGGTAATGATTCTATATCGCCTACCGTACCACCTAACTCGGTGATCACAATATCATACTCGCCGCTTTCGCCAAGTATACGCATGTTGCGTTTTATTTCATCGGTAATATGCGGCACCACCTGTACAGTTTTGCCTAAAAAAGCGCCTTCGCGTTCTTTATTGATCACGTTTTGATAGATACGGCCGGTGGTAATGTTGTTGGCCTGAGAGGTTGGCGTATTTAAAAAACGCTCGTAGTGACCAAGGTCCAGATCGGTTTCGGCACCATCTTCGGTAACATAACATTCGCCGTGCTCATAAGGATTAAGCGTTCCGGGGTCAATGTTAATATAAGGATCGAACTTTTGGATGGTTACGCGATAACCGCGTGATTGAAGCAATTTAGCTAAGGAAGCTGATATAATACCTTTCCCCAACGAGGAGGTTACACCGCCCGTAACAAATATATATTTGGTCATGTTTTTTGTTTGTGTACGGGATACAAAACTAAGAAATTTTTTGGGAGTTTATGGATTAAAAAATAGTTAGCAGATAATGATTATAAAACGCTATGTAACAGGTAAAGACAGCTTAGACAGGCAAGTTTGCGACTTGTGAAATAACAATTTTAGCTAATTTATGCTTCATAAATTTACTTAATGCTTATTTTTTTCCTTTTAACCTTTATCATTTTAACTTTTCTTTTTAAAACTTCATACAGCCAGCAGGACATGGACCTGCATATAAGTGGTACATTTTTAAGTGGTAAAAATATACTAAAAGTAAATCGCGATGTATTCGATCCGTATTTGTGGGTTCTGGCTCAAAACAACGAAGTGTACCGGATAAATAGTATAACACGCGATATTGATGACTACACTGCAACTTTTAACACCTACAATAATCTTCAATTTATTGATATAGCCGGTGTAAGTAAGGATACAGTATTTATAGCCACCAAATCAGTAAATACAATCCAGTATAAAAACGGCGGTGTTAAATTAATTTCTGCTATAAACGGAATTAAAGGCAGCGTAACCGGAGTTGGTGTAAATAACGCCTATAATAACTCGGATAACTACTTTTTAAATCCCCTGTATCAGATTTTTATAACAACAGATAAAGGTATTTTTAAGTATGATTATAAAACGGAAATTGTAACACCTGCTGATGTAGAATCCGATAGCAGGTTATTCGAAAAATCATATCGTGACTTAATTTTTCACGGCACCAATTTTTGCAGATGCTATAATAACGATCCTAATTTTATAAGCTACGATATTACTAAACTACTTGGGCATACAGTGTACGGAGGGGAGGTATTTACAGGTAACGTACACGGTAACCTCGTAAAATCTGCATATATTTCTGTCGGTAACCCTTATGATGTAAGTCAACAATTTTCATTGTTCGCTAACAACTTTTGGGCTACAGAAAAAGGCTTGTTTCAAAATTATTGGAGTTACTCGTCTGACCCACACCGACCTTACGAAACCTATCTTAACGGCGTTGATATTAACAAAATAACATCAATAATGGGGTTAAGAAAGTTCAGTCATGAAAGTGATTTGCTATCTGATCTGGTCAAGGAAAACTTACTTGTTGGTGCAGCAGATGGCCTTTATTTTAGTAATTCCCAATATCACAAAGGTGTCAATGCTAAATATTCTTTTTCTCACTTCGATGCGTTGGGTAATATAAGTGTTAATGATATAGCAGTAAATGCTGACACCTATAAATTTTCAAGATCGCGATTAATATTTTCGCATGGTGAAGTGTGTGAAGATGGCATTTGGATAGCAACATCAAATGGCCTTTATTTTTTAGTGCAAGATTACAAGCCTTATATCGATCCGAATTTTAAGTTGCAAGCTATAAATGTTGATGGGCGACAATTTAGCTTAGACGATGTTGACCTTTGTGAAAACGAATCTGTAACGGCGCGTATTCAATATGTTCAATATAATGCTTTGGCTTTTTTATGGTATAAAAATGGACAGTTAATAAACGGAGAAAACTTGAACTCGCTAAATATAAATAGCGCCGGAGACTATTATGCAAAGATAATTGACCCATGTTCAAATGTCACGATAGAAACCCGCCGTTTGAAAGTTAATGTAATTACTACACCCGTACTTACATTTAATTATCCCGACAAAATCAACCAATGCCAGGGAACATCAGCCACCTTGCAAGTCAATGCAAACAGTAAGTACAGCTACAGATGGTATAAAAATGGTGTATTAAATGGCAACTCAACCGCTGTGTCAAATACAACGGAATCCGGAAAGTACAAAGTCGAAGCAAGCAGTTGCTCAGGCACATCGGTATCAACAAAAGAAGTAGAAGTAAACTTTATAAGCGTGCCACAGCCCACATTATCGGCTAACAAAACAGCGTATTGTATTGGTGAAATAGCCACATTATCAACAGGTTTTATAAACGATGGATCGTACACACTTAATTGGTTTCGCGATGGTAATGTGTTAAACGGAGAGCAAAATAAAACGAGCATTACAACAACCCAGGGTGGCATTTATACAATTAAGCTGAGCAGTAATAGCGCAGCCTGCGATAATACATCCTCTGCTTTAACCTTAAATTTTATCAGTGTACCCAAACCAGGCATATCTGCTAACAAATTAATTTATTGTGTGGGCGAATCAGCAGTATTAACCACCAACTTTATTAATGATGGCACGTATACCATTAACTGGTTGTTTAATGGCACCGTGTTAAGTGCTGAAAAAGATAAAACCAGTATATCAGCAACCCAGGCCGGCAATTACGCAGTAAAGCTTAGCAGTAAGCTGTCTGCATGCGACAACACATCTGCCAGTTATGCGCTCAACTTTGAAAGTATACCCACGTTAAAACTTGAAAAAATCATTACCACTACGCTTTGCGATGGGCAAAAGATAGAAATTAAGGCAACTTATTCTGGAGGTGCGATCAAATGGACTACCGGGGAGATCGGCGATAAAATTTCCGTAAACTCGTCGGGCAAATATAGCGCTACTATAACAAGCGCTGCCGGATGTACAGTAACTGAAGATATAGATGTACAGTTTGTTGCAAATCCTACCCTGCAGTTAGCCGATGCTACAGTTTGCGAATTAAGAAATCAAAGTGTTACTTTAAAAGCGCCGCCTGGCTTTGTCAAGTATGAATGGAACGGGCAATCGGGCAGCGCAAACTTTACCACCAGGGTGTCAGGCCCGGTAATTTTAAAGATAACCGACAATAATGGCTGCACAGCTACTCAAACTATTAATATTACCAGCGAGTGCCATGATATATATACCCAACACTTTTACGCCAAACAACGACGGCTATAACGATACCTGGAAAATTGAAGGTTTAGACGGCGACGAAAGTGTGATTGTTAAAGTTTTTAACAGATCAGGCGAAATGGTGTACAGAAGTACTGGCCATCAAAGCCCCTGGGATGGTGTTTACAAAGGAAAAAAACTACCGAATGGCACCTACTATTACATAATTAATGCCCAAAAGGGCGTGCAGACTTTAAGCGGCAGCGTTACAATAATTAATTGAAACATCAATCGTTCCAAACACCGGTGTTGTACAAATGCACCAGGTTTTTGATGTGATTAAACGTAAACTTTTTGTTTGTGGCGGCGTAACGGTCGGCAACATCTTTATTATCTGCCACCATTTCCTCCAAAAGGGTTTTACGTTTTTCCCTATCGCTACTTAACGCGCTACTGAATTTTATTGGTTCAGCATTATTAGAGCCTTTAGATATATACCAGGTTGTGTTTGTTCCGCCACCTACAGCACCCCCTCCAAAGCCATAGCCTCCCGTAGTGTATTGGACGGCAACTTCAAAAAGATTTATTTTGCCCCGCTCCACTACCTTGGCAAAAAAAATACTATCATCTTCCTCTTTAGTAAATATTACCTGGTATAGATCATCCTTCCCACCGGTGTAATACTCCTTTACGTTTTCAGGAGTTATCTTTATAGACTTAGCCCCTTTTTCAAAAGTTTTATAACTGGGTTTCAGTGAAATTAATCCTATTTTAATATCGCAAAACAGGGTGTCATTGCTATTAGCAAGTATAACATAGTCGGGTTTGCTTTTTTTTACAGGCTGATAACTATGATTGACTCCGAGATTTTTTTGAGGCTGCGCAAATACATTACCGGCAGATATACCGATTATAACTAAGGCTATAAATATTTTGATTTTTTTCATACGGGTGATAAGGTTGTCAAAGCGCAGTACTGTAGCTGTATTTTGCTTGTAAAAATAACAGTTCAGGGTAAAAGTTCCAAATCTGCAGGTGTATCAACCGCGTAAGTTTCAAAATCTGTTTCTGCAACCTTTATACGGTAGCCATTCTCAATCCAGCGTAACTGCTCCAATGCTTCGGCCTTTTCTAAAGCGGAAACCTCCAGTTTGGTTATCTGCTGCAAAACATCGGCACGGTAAGCATAGATGCCTATGTGTTTATAATAAGTATAAAACTCCAGCCAGTTTTCAGGCTGTTCTCCCCTTATATGTGGCAAAGCCGAGCGCGAAAAATAAACCGCCTCGTTCATTTTGTTTACCACCACCTTGGGCGAATTGGGGTTATGCAGTTCCTGCTCGTTCTTTATGCGTTTAATCAGTGTAGCTATCTGCACATCGGGCGCGGCAAAACATGCTGCCAGTTTGCTTATTTGCTCAGGGTCTATATAAGGCTCGTCGCCCTGGATATTGATGATAACATCGTAATCTGTATGGATAGCAGCAACCTCGGCACAACGGTCGGTGCCACTTTGGTGATAGTCGCCGGTCATTATAGCCTTGCCACCAAATTGGATAACGTGGTTAAATATGCGGTCATCGTCAGTGGCAACCATCACATCGGTAAGGTCGGCGCATTTAGCAGCCTGCTCATATACCCGTTGTATCATGCTTTTACCGGCTATATCAACCAAAGGCTTACCCGGAAAGCGGGAAGACGCGTAACGCGCCGGTATAATGCCAAGGATACTCATTTTTTAAAAGTGATGTTTTTGAAAGCAGCTAAGGCAAGTTTTTGGTCTACCGCAGATAGATCAACACCATTCATTTGAAAGTTGAACCGCGATGTG